>JABDBM010000008.1 GCA_013288685.1 Bacteroidota bacterium
CGCAAAGATCACAGTGGAATCGCAAAGTTCGCAGAGAAAATAAGAATGATCGGCAGCATTGAAACAATTAACCTTTTGCAATTCAAAACTCAGTGCCCCCTGTGCATTTTCTGTTTCTTTGTGGTAAACTTTAAAAAATATGCTGCGGTTAGTTGTTAAGTTGATAAAGTGGGAGCTGCCCGATGTGGCAACTTTCTTTCTTGCAGATATATCAGGCAAAAAAATTCATTATAAAGCGGGGCAATTTATTACACTGGTGTTTAAGCATCACCATGATGAGATTCGCCGGTCGTATTCGTTAAGTTCATCACCTGATGAGGATTTATTATCCATTACCGTAAAGCGTATTGCTAACGGCGAAATATCGCGCTTCCTGTTGAATAAAGTAAAGCCCGGCGATATTTTAGAAGCCGTTGAACCTGCCGGCAGGTTTACCATAGGCGGGGAAGGCGAAAAGGATTTTTTTTTGTTTGCTGCCGGCAGCGGCATAGTACCTGTTTTTTCGCAGCTTAAATATGCGTTAAAAGTTGGCGGGAATAGCCGGTTTATCCTGATTTACAGCAATCAGGATGAGCGCTCGGTTTTGTTCAGGTATGAACTGGATGAGTTGGCTCAGAAACATCCCGAAAGGTTAAAAATTATTCATTTGCTTAGCAGCGAGGCCATCAGGCTCAATAATTTAAGTGCCGAAAAACTGGTGCGTCAAAATCTAACGGGTGAATTAAGCGGCGCCGAATTTTACACCTGCGGGCCATTTGCCTATATGCGCATGATACGGCTTACACTGTTGTTTATGGGTGTTGAACCGGGCCAAATCCGTAAAGAGAACTTTGTACTGGAAACGGTCCCGGTGGCTGATACTGTCATTAATTTTCCGCCAAGGCAAATACAGATACATTTTAACAATGAAATATATGACATTGTTGTTGGTGAGAATCAGTCTATCCTGCAAGCGGCCCTGCAAAATAATATACAGCTACCGTATAGCTGCCGGGTTGGCGATTGCTCTACCTGTGCCCTGTTATGTAAAAGGGGCAAGGTGCAAATGATTAAAAATGATGTACTAACCGATGCTGATTTAGCGGAAGGCTGGGTATTAACCTGTACAGGGTATGCCGCATCGGATGATGTGGTGATTGGGTAGCAGCCTCTGTATGTGCTTTCGAACACCGTGAGAAATTTTTTGCTCCATACTATAAACGCCATGCATCGCGCACTATGCATAGCGCAGAAGGATATTTGTAAAGGTTTCTCACTGCGTTTATAATGACATTTTTTATAATTAACCAACACTAATACGCCAATACCACTCCGCCCACTATTTCAAATCCATTCCTGAATACCCCATTCAACCGGGTTTTATCCTGCTGGCCCGAGGTTAGGTAAAGCATGTCGTTACCATTGCCGGTTTGCCAGTTAAAATAATTATACCCGGCGCTTACGGCTATGTTGCGGGTTAGGTTATAAACTAACCGCGCATTGCCGTTAATGCCATAGCCCTTTGCATCGTGACTGTAGCTTACCGGGTGCTGAAAAGTTGTGATCAGGTTCCAATCGCCCTGGGCGCTATAGTTTACCTGGTTGTAGGTAACATCGGCTGTTAGTTTTAATGCCCGCCAAATTTTTAACGAGGAGTGCACTTTGATGAAAGGACCATTCCAGTGAGCTTCATACGTGCTGTTTAAGTCGGGAAATTGCCCGGAAAGATCGACAAGGTACAAGTATTGGGCGCTGTTGCCATAGCCGACAAAAGGAATAAGACTGAATAGTCTGTTATTAAATAGCATATATCCGGCTCCTGCGCTCCATGCGGTGATATTGCCCTTATTGTCGCTAAAGTTTCCAGTGTAAACGGGTTGGGTGCGATTATCAGCGTTATAGTCCATATCATTAACCGTGCCCGAGCGGATATTCTGACGACTATAAGCTGCAAATAGGGTAATATTTCGCCAAAAATTCCATTGAAGTGCGGCCGAATAATCCTCGCCACTAACATTTTTCCATTTCAATTCAGAAAGTACGTTGGGATTTTGACCATTCGTATTTCCCGCTATCGACCAGTGAAAATCTTCCCGCTGGTAGCCGGTTGAAAAGGAAAGCTGTAATTTTTGGTCGATATGCTGGGCATTGCCTGTTTGTATGGCACAAATAATTGTTAAAAACAGGGCGAGTCCTTTTATCATTTTATTCATCTATAAAATATTTTCAGCTAAACGGCCAGGGCAATTTACTTTGGCTAAAGCCCTTATCCTTTTTGTTGGCCGGCCCAAAGCTCAATCAATCCAACTCATTCAAACTAATCAACTTAATTAGCTTTATAAACCCGTACATAATCTACATACATACTTTCGGGAAATTTGCTGTTATCAATTGCTGGTCCGGGGAAAGTTCCACCAACTGCCAGGTTTAAAATAAGAAAAAACGGCAGGTGAAAGGCATCGGTACCATTAACATTCTCGTGTATGTCGCCGGTTAAATATAACTCATTATCCACATACCAGCGAATGCTGCCGGTATCCCATTCAACGGCATACACATGATAAGATTCGGCCGTGGTAGTGGTGTTTGCGCCCCAGGAAACATGGCCGCCATTATTCCAGTGCATGGTACCATAAATAATATTGTCGCCGTTTACATGCTCCATAATGTCAATTTCGCCGCACGTTGGCCAATTTACGGTATTCACATTTGCGCCCATCATCCAAAAAGCCGGCCATATTCCTGCGCCCATCGGCATTTTGATACGGGCCTCAATGCGGCCATATAGGGGCGACAACTTATTGAAGGTGGTTATTTTGCCAGAGGTGTAAGGCTGTCCGCCGAAACTATCTTTTTTTGCTGTTATTACCAGGCTGCCATCGCTTACGCTAACGTTCGATGGCAAGTAGTACTCTTTTTCGTTATTTACACCGGCGTTCCGGTTATCGAATGTCCATTTTGTGGTGTCAACACTGTTGCCGTCAAACTCATCGGCCCAAACCAGGCTATAAGTAACCGGCGGTATTGGTACAACAGGAGGAAGAACTGAGGCAGGCGGGGCTACCGCCTTTTTGCAGGAAGCAAAAAAGGCAGCAAAAGCCAGCATCAAAAAAAGGACGCTTAAGCCATTATACAGCTGTTTTCTCAAAATAAACAATAAGGATAACATTATAAGTATTGAGTCTAAAAATCTTAAGTTCTAAGTAAAGAAACGCCCAAATGACGACTTTTGACTTCCGGCTAAAGACTTTTGACTTGACACTAATTCGCCTTATACACCCTCACATAATCAACATACATGCTTGCAGGCAGCTTTCCTAAATCAACCGTTTGGCCGGGGAAATCACCCGCCACAGCCAAATTTAAAATGATAAAAAATGGTTTGTGGAATGCATCTGTACTGTTTACATTATTGGCAATATTGCCTGTAGCGAATAAGGTATCATCAACATACCAGTTAATGGAATTTGCATCCCAATCAACCCTATAAATATGATAGGCGCTGGGCGATGAAGACAAGCTGAGGCCATATTGTGTATGATTGCCGCCCGAACTCCAGTGCATGGTGCCATAAATTAAACTGTCGGCATTTACATGCTCCATAATATCAATCTCGCCGCAGCTGGGCCAGTTTACACCGCTGTTAATATCGGCGCCCAGCATCCAAAAGGCAGGCCATAAACCGGCACCCATGGGCAATTTAATGCGCGCTTCAATACGGCCATAAGTGGCGTTTATCTTTTTTGACGTATTCATCCTCGCCGAAGTATACGGATAACCGGCTGTTGCCTCGGCTTTGGCGGTTATTACTAAATTGCCATTGGCAACAGTGGCGTTTTCGGCTTTGTAATATTCTTTTTCGTTGTTATAGGCGCTGCCGGTTTCAAAATTCCAGTTAGCAGTATCAACAGCGGTACCATTAAACTCATCCGACCAGACCAAAGAGTAAGTAGTGGGCGTAGTTGGTAATGTATCCAACGGCGGCGGAATGATAATTGTGTTCCCATTATCATTGGCCGGCGATTTTTTGCAGGCAGCCACAAGTAATACAAGCGCCAGTACAATACCGGCGCTTGTTATCAGGTTAAAATGGTTTTTTCTCATAACAAATTGGTTACTAATGTAACTAATTTTTGTTGATTAAGTTTATTGAGTTGATTAGGTTGGATTAAGTTGATTGAGTTGGCTTGTCGTTCAACTTAATCCACCACTCACTTAATCTAACTCAATCAACCACTCATCTAATCAACCCCGCCTCATTTATTAACCCCAAATGACTCCCATCCCGATGCCGTGGCGCGGTTACAAGTCATTGGTTGTGTACCGTTCTCGCTGGATACAAATTTGCCGTTATTGCCCTGCAGGGTTATCGTGCCATCGGCATTGGTACCCCAGGTAAAGGTTTCCCATGCACCAACGGTTGTGCGGTTACAGGTTATGGCCTGCGTGCCGTTTTCGCTGGATACATATTTACCCATGCTTTGCAGGGCAACCTTGCCGCCGCCTTCGTCAACTACTAAAAACTGTTCCCATGTTGATGCTGTAGGGCGGTTACAGTTCATGGCTTGGGTGCCATTTTCGCCGCTCACATAATCGTTGTTAAAACCTTTTAAGGTGATGGTTTGGCCAATTGGCGGCCCGCTTGTGGTTACTGCTTTGTAAACGCGCACATAATCAACATACATATTTGCCGGCAGCGCGCCCGTATTTACAGTTTGCCCCGGAAAATCGCCGGCAACGGCCATATTCAGGATAATATAAAACGGATTTTGAAATGCGCCGGTATTATTAATATTGTTTGCAATGTTTGCTGTGGCATATAAAGTATTATCAACCCACCAGGTTATAGATTGGTTATCCCATTGAACGGCATACAGGTGGTAAGCGTTGGCATTGGTGCTGGTAGTACCTCCGTATTGCGTTGCGCCGTTATTGTACCAGTGGATAGTTCCATAAATGGTGTTGCTGGTATTTATTTGTTCCAAAATATCAATTTCGCCGCATTGGGGCCAGCCAACTGACCCAATATTGGTGCCCAGCATCCAGAATGCGGGCCACGAACCTTGAAATTGGGGCACCTTGATACTCGCCTCGATCCGGCCGTATTGGGCCGAAAACTTTCCTGAGGTTTCCAGCTTGCCCGAAGTATATGGCTGCCCGCCAACACTCTGATTTTTTGCAGTAATAACCAAATTGCCACCGGTTACGGCAACATTGGCCGACTGGTAGTATTCTTTTTCGTTGTTTACGCCTGGGTTGCCATTGTCGATGTTCCATTTACTGCCATCAACACTGGTGCCGTTAAACTCATCCGACCAAACGAGTTGATAGGTGACCGCCCTCGGTTCGGTAGTTTGCGATTGCTCCGTTGCAACGGCAGCAGTTTCGGGACCTTTTAACGGACTGCTGACATCCTTTTTGCAGGAAGCAACCGTGCTTACCAGTGCCAGTACTATACCGGCCCCGGTTAAAAAGTTGAAGAGTTGTTTTTTCATAATTTATTGGTTTTTAGAATAGAGATGCAAGAAACAAGAGCAAGAAAACGGTTTCGTCTTTCCGGACTTTACTGACTTTTCCGTCCCGATAATTATCGGGATTACGGACTCTTTTATTTATTAACCCCAAACGATTCCCATCCTGATGCTGTAGCACGTGTACACGTCATTGCTTGTGTGCCATTTTCGCTGCTCACAAATTTGGCGTTGTTGCCTTGCAGGGTAATGGTACCATCGGCGTTTACGCCCCAGGTAAATTCCTCCCAGGCGCCATAAGTGGCGCGATTGCAGGTGATGGCCATGGTACCGTTTTCGCTGGATACATATTTGCCCATACTTTGCAGGGCCACTTTGCCGCCGCCTGCGTCAACTACTAAAAATTGCTCCCAGGTGCCTGGTGTGGTGCGGGTGCAAGTCATGGCAGTGGTGCCGTTTTCGCCGCTTACGTACAAATTGTTAAAGCCTTTAAGCGTAATAGTTTGGCCAATTGGCGGGCCTGATGATCCGCTTGATTGTGTTCCGCTCCATTTAAATGTAGCTGCGGCACCGGCAGGCAAAGTATAGGTAAATGACTCGGCGCCCCATTTAATTTTAAATGTTTGGCTTGATGTTGCCGTATTTAGCGCCACTACTACCTTGCTGCCATCGGGGTTTTTAAAGGCAACATCCTGAATACTGGCCGAGAAAGTGTTGGATGATATGCGCACCGCACCGGCTTTTACAAATTCGGAAGCATGTGCTACGGTATAGTAGGCCGTGTTTTTGGTATAGCTGGTGCCCGATATGGTTACCGCACCCAAACAGGTTGTACACCCACCGGCAGTATGCGGATTATAGTTAGGATCGGCAGCCAGGTTCCACTCTAATACTACCCGGCTCCAGTTACGCGGTGCACCGATGATCAGGTTATTCATGTGCCACGAAAAATCGCCCGCAAAATTGCCCGGGCCCCCAATAAACTGCTCGGTAAAGTAAACGTTTTTATTGGGGTAGGCATTATGCACAGTAGTTAACGCACTGATATCGCCGGCATACAAGTGAAAGGCCGAACCATCCACATACGGATTGGCACTGGCGTCGGCCAATACGGTTTCCGGGTAATCCGGGCGATCACAGTTATGGTCATAGGCTATAATTTTGGTGGTGATACCATTGGCAGCAAACGTTGGACCGAGATTGTTTTTAATAAAATTGGTTTCCTCGTTGGGCTGCATGGTCATCGCCGGGTTGTTATTGGCATTCAACGGCTCGTTTTGCGGGGTAACGGCATAAATGGTAATGCCCTGCGCCGCCATGGCTTGTATATATTTTACAAAGTAGCGGGCATAAGCATCATAATATGCCGGATTTAAATTGCCGCCAGTAAAGCCGCCGTTGCCGGTGGTGCTTTGTTTCATCCATACAGGTGCGGTCCAGGGGGTGGCCAATATTTTAATAGATGGATTGATAGCGATTATCTTTTTTAAAACTGGCACCAGGTCCGTCATTTCTTTGCTGATACTAAAACTGGTTAGGCTGTTGTCGGTGCCCGATGCGATATCATCATAAGTAAAATCAGATGCGCTCATATCAGACGCACCAATGGTAATACGGACAAAGGCCGAACCCACATGGCCCGAGGCTGTAGAAAAAATATCGGTTAAAAAAGCGCTTTGATTAGCGCCCAGCCCGTTAATTAACGAAGCGCTGCCTCCGGTTAGTGCATAGCCAAAACCATCAATAGTTTGGTAGGTAGTGTTTTCGTCGACAGTAACGGTGGTAGCATTGGTGCCGGCATCGGCGGCGAAGTTTACGTTTGTTTGTGCTGCCAGCAATTTGCTTTTGTCTGATGTGGTTTCCCAAACATTTACGGTTTCGTTAGCGGCACGCGCAATGGTGCCGTTTACTACAGTGGCAATTAGCGCCGGCTGCGGTTTAGAGATGTCCGTTTTACACGAACAATACAGCAGGGCCAGCATTATTACAAATGCGGATAGTGCTTTTTTAGGATAATTTGTCTTCATAAAAATTTAGCTTATAATTTGATTTTTGTTGGTTTAGATATAATCAGGGTTAAATAGTATGCCTCAAACAATGCCTTATGTAGCATTGCCGGCATTAACCATAGCTTAAACAAGCGTGCTGTAAATTTAACCGGAAGTAAATAAACAGCATGAGGCAATTTTAAGTATCAGGTAAACGTTGTTTGTAACTGGTAAAACAAATTTAACACAATAAATAATACAAAAACAAATAAAATAAATTATAAATTGCTGATTAACAATAAATTACAAGCATTTTAATACGCTTTAAGCACAAGCTGTTTAAGCTAAAAAATGCGCTGTAGGTAAGTAGTAAATGTTTTGGCGCAAGCCGGCCCATATTGCTGATACGCTTTGGCCGCATTTAATTATTAGTTATTTTTGGCAAGTTGTTTTAACGGATAGCCCGGCTGTATCAAAATAGGGCGTGTTGTATAAAACGCAGAATAGAATATGATTGAATTTTTGCCCCGGCCAAAACTTTACATGGCGGCCCGAAACGGAATCTGGTGTAAATAAAAACCCCCTCACACTCGCTGTTTGGGGGCTTTAACCTAAACCTTATCACAATGCACACAAGAGTGTGTGCTATGAGGTGCAAAGCTACGTATAGGATGTTAGCCCGGCAATGCCTGTATTGGCAAAAAATTGGTTTTTTTTGCCACATTGTTAATAAATATGCAATTTTGATGCATTAACGGCAGTTTTTTAATATTGTGGTTGAATAGTACTTCCTTTCAAACTTTCCTACCCCTCCACTACCAATCTGCTCCATCCTTTATCGCCCGCATTCTTTATTTCTTTCTTCCTGCTTTCCATTACCTTTTTTATACGCGAGCTATATGCCCAGCAAGTGCTTTGGCGGATAGATAATATTTCGGATAGCTTGTGCGATGATATTTTTCCCTTGGTACTGTACATTAAAAATATCATATAAAAAGCTTTATTGATAGGGATCCGCGTGTTTTGCAGAATGGTATAGGCTATTACCGACTCTTCGTAACCACATTTGGAACAGCGGCGACTATAAGGGAAATGCCCATGACCATAATGATCATTTACACATTTGCGGCAAGCGTAGCCCTTTTCCCATTTCAGCTCGGCCAGAAATTTAAAACAGGTTTCGTTATCCGGATATATCCGGCTAAACTCCTCAAAATCAACTTCGGCCGACATTACCCGATCATGTGTAACCCTTTCGATATCATGATGCAGGCTGGTGTTGTCATTTTCCAGCAATACATTCATCCGTGAAATCTCTTCGGTTTGCTGCTTTAACAATATATTAACCGTCGTTAGCTGCTCGTTTTGTTCGGCAACCAATACCGTTTTTTCTTCCAGTTCGCGGGTGCGTTCTTTTACTAATGCCTCCAGATTTCGGTTAAGTGCGTCTTTTAACTCCTCGTTTAACCTTAGTTGATTGATTATCCGCAACTGTGCCAACTCTTCCTTTTTCTTTAGTATCCGCACCTTATCGCCAATGGCAAACGAAATAAATACCATCTCTAAAATAAAACAGAAACTTAAGCTGTAATAATTAGCTGCCGTTACCGGAAACCACCATAAGTTAAGCGCTATTAATGCCTTTGTAATAAAGCCTGCTACCAAAAAGGTGTAGCCTATTACAAAAAAACGCGCAGCCCGGTAGCCTTTTATCAGCACATAACAGCCCGTAAAGTAAGCCAGCGAAAGCGGGATCAACTCTATTATTTTATATTGAAACCAATTTTCGTTAATGGTTAAGCAAAGCACAAAAAACAAGCCGCGAAAGGCGAGCATCCCTATTATCAATTTATTTAAACGAGGCGCATTAACTTTTACGTTTAAAAGGCTTTGGGCAAAAAGCAGCGAGAAAATACTGGCCGAAAACAGGGCAATGCCATAAGCATTATGATTCCAGATGGGGGAGCCGGGCCAGATATATTGATAGGCGATGCCGTCGGCACACATTTCGTACAAGCCAATACTTAAATTATAGGCAATGTAATACAGGTACTGTCGCTGCCTCATAGCAATAAACATCATGAGGTTATAGAGGCCGAAGACCAGAATCATCCCATAAAAAATGCCAAAGAAGAAATACTCATCCAGCGCGTAGCTTATAAACCAGTTTACCGACCGCAGCACCATAATAACATTTACGGGTTGATGCGATTTGATGCGGACATAATAATAATGAAGCCCGGTAAAATTATTGCTGATGTTAAGACTGAAGTTTTTATGGTGATAAAGCCTTGCCGTAAAAGGCTGGCTGCTGCCTAATAAGGTGGCCTGGTAATTCCCCATCTTATCGGGTGCATAAACAGTAATACTATCTATGGTTTGATCAAAAAATTCGATGATCCATCGGTTTACCGATTGCGGGTTATTGCCGATGCTGATACGGTACCACCAGGCCGAGCCGGGATTATGAGTTGCGGGCGTGGCTTCCTTGTTTGTTTTAAATTTAAATGACGGCGCTTTAACCTGGTTTAGCGTGAGGCTGCTATGTGTATCCTCGAAATAAACAACCTTATTATACCTGAAAATTTGCTGCTTTGCGGTATCATTTATATTAACGGCGATTTGTGCCCTGGTTTGGCTAACCAGGGAGCAAATCACCGTAAATACCGTGAAAAACTTTTTCAGGAATTTGATCATACACACAGGTAGTTACATAAAACAGGTTTATTAACTAAGCGCAGTATTTAAATAGGTTTATAATTGGTGCACAATGATAAACTATTTATTTTTTTATTCCTATTAAAGGTAAATTATACAGTTATTAGGTGAAAGGTGAAAACGCTAAATAACCGTCATTGCGAGGAGGAACGACGAAGCAATCTCTGAACTTTGCAGGCGACCATGCATGGTACCCAGGATAGTTCAGAGATTGCTTCGTTCCTGTAAGGGTGGTGAGTTGACAGGCGGCAATTAGGCGTAAATGTTTACGGCACCTTCAAACCCAACGCCTCAATATATCCTTTATTGGGACGGCAATTTTCAAATTTGCAGTTATTTAAAAATCCATACAGCGCTTTTTTAATTTCTTCCCTGTCGGCAGGGGCTGCTTTGCGGATGGCGGCAAAATCGGCGCGCGGCATTTCGGTGTAATCTATTATTTTATCATATCCGGCCGGCACATCAAAGGTGATGATTCCTGCAGTGTTATCCATTTTTTTGTATGGCCAGTAATGCCAGCCTATGTTGTTTTCTTCCAGGGTTTTTCTGAAACCGGCTACCCACTCATCGTTATTCTCACCGGTTTCGCCACAATAAACAGGCACATTATATTTATCCCTGAAAGTGGTGTACTGCTGTATAATTTCTTTAGTGGTGGTTTTGGTCCAGTATAAATGAAAGGTGTAAACCAATTTTGAGTCAAACGGCTGCCCGAATGCGCTGAAGTTGCCGTCCCATTGTGCGCCGCCTAAAAACATTATATGGTTTTTATCAACTGTGCGTATGGCGGCAGTTATGGCTTTATACAAAGGCTCCAATGATGGGTTAAATTCGTCTTTATTAAAATAAGTGGCTATGGGTTCGTTTAGCAAATCGTATCCCATTACAGTTGTTTCATTGGCATAGTGGGTGGCTATGCGCTGCCAAACAGCAATGGCCTGTTGTTGCATGGCCGGGCTTTTAAACAAAAAAGGATAGCCGTAACCATCGTCAATATTATCGCCGGTTTGGCCGCCAGGGGCGCAGTGCATATCCAGCAGCACGTACAGGCCTTCCTGTTTGCACCAGCCAATTACACGGTCCAATAGTTCAAAACCGCGATCGGCGTTGTTTTGGCCCATATAGTTTTCGCCGGTAAACAAGCGGTAATTAAAAGGAATACGGATAGAATTCATACCCGAAGCCTTTAAAAAATGAATGTCGGCAGCGGTAATGTAACTGTCCTGGTATTTTTTCCAAAAGGTTGTGGTTTCCTCGGGGCCTAACAATTCCAGCAATGCTTCGTTAATAAGGCGGGGCGAGTTAACGCTTTTAAATTTAAACATATAGCCTTCGGGCACCAGCCAGTTACCCAGGTTAGTGCCGCGTATGAGGAAAGGTTTTCCATCGGCGCCTATAACTTCTTTTCCCTTTACGGTGATGAATGCGCCCGTTTGCGCTTTGAGTAAAGCGGGCACCAGTAATGTTAAAAGCAGGACTTTTAAGCTAATTTTCTTCATGATGTTTTGGTTGTAATTGAAGAGCGAAGTTAAGGCGATTAGGTTGAATTTGGATGACTAAGTTTTATTGAGTGGTTATTTAGGGTTTTCCGTAATGTCATTTCGACTGAGGAGTGAAAGAGAAACTATCTCTTGAGCACAGCGAAAAATCTTATGCGCCCTACACCATGCTGATGCATAGTTCGCGTGCACTGCGTATAAGATTTCTCCGTGCGGTCGAAATGACATCCGGGCATACTTAATCCAAACTCCCGACTAAAACAACTGCTCAGGCGGAGGTGTTACACCCTTCAGGCGTAAATAAACGGTGCATTGGCCACGATGATGGGTTTGGTGCTCAAATCCTTTGGCAAAAGCAACGCCCTTTGCTACATCGAATTTTTGGATTTTTGTCATTTCCTGTAGTTGGGCATCGGTCATTCCCTGTAACGAGCTGATTACAAAATCGTAACTGTCCATTACTGCTTTGGTTGTGGCTTCCTTGGTTTGTGCAACGGTTTTTTCATTAGATGTTTGTCCCATCGGACTTGGTTTGCCGCTGCCGGTTGACCCAAAATAGTAGTTAGCGTCAGACAGGTGCAGCATTTGCCCGGCAAACGAACGCATTTCGGGCGTTGGTTTAAAGCCATAGCCATCATCGGGCATAGCATCCAGGTAGGCTTTGGTGTAGGCTTTGGCACGCTGCCATTCGGCCACCATCTGGCTTTGGGTAAACTGGGCATACGCCGAAGTGCTGACGAAAGTTATCGCCAGTACAGCAAATAAAAAGCTTAGTCGTTTCATAATTTGTGTTTTTTAGTTGAAATATTGTTGTTTATAATTGGTTAAGCTTGCTTGGGACTTTAGGAAAGGGGACTGCTAAATTATTGGTTTTTTTTATCAATTCATGATTTTTGTATTTTATCATTTGATATCAAAAAGACGAACAGCTATGGATAAACAGGACAACGCGGGCTATTTATTTTTACACGTTATAGATTGTATATTAGCGCTAATATTTGCCCAAAAAAACATGAAAAACAATCAACGCAGCAGCAGTTTAGTAAAACGCCTAAAACTTTTAGCGGCCACCTGTTTATTATTAACCACTCCGGTATTTGCGCAAAATATAAAAGTGGCAGTTGCAGCCAACCTGCAATCTGTAATAAAAGAATTAGCACAAAATTTTAAACAAAAAACCGGGATACAAATTGAGCCGATTGTAGGTTCCTCTGGCAATCTGGCCACTCAAATTCGTAACGGGGCGCCTTTTGATGTATTTTTATCAGCAGATATGAGTTTCCCAAGCAGCTTGTTTACCGAGGGATTTGCAACCCAAAAACCGGCGGTTTACGCATGGGGCAGTTTAATTATTTGCAGCAGCCATGATATTAATTTCGACAGCTGGGACAGGCTATTGTTAACCAACCAAATTAAGAAAATAGCGATAGCAAACCCCGCGATAGCGCCCTACGGCAAAGCTGCTGAAGAAGCGCTAAAAAGCAAAGGAATATTGGAACTTACCAAACCGAAAGTGGTATATGGCGAAAGTATTTCGCAGGTAAATACCTACATCACCACTGGGTCTGTTGATATCGGCTTTACCACTCAGGCTTTGGTTAAAGACGCGATGAACAAAGTTCCTTTATTTTGGAAGGCTATTGATCCTAAAATCTACTTGCCAATTGAGCAGGGAATGGTGGTTTTAAAACATGGAAAGGGTAATGCTGATGCCGAAAAGTTTTATCAGTATATATTAAGTGCTGCGGCAGGAGCGATTTTTGAAGAATATGGATATCACATTCAATAAAAGAGAAGCAAGACTTTGAGAGGCAAGAGCCAAGATAAAAAAGGAGGCTGTCACTACTTGCCCCACAACAAATATTTCTTTTTATCTTGCATCCTGATTCTTGTTTTCTTGCATCTTTCTAAAAATGGATTTCACCCCAATTTGGCTTACTCTTAAATTAGCCGGCATAACCACTTTAATACTACTGGCAGTAGGCTTGCCGGTTGCCTGGTGGCTATCAAAAGGGCGGTCGTTTTTTAAGATAATACTCGAAGCACTTATCACCATGCCACTTGTTTTGCCGCCATCTGTCTTGGGGTTTTATTTGTTGCTGGCCTTTACCCCGCAGCACGGCTTGGGCAAATGGCTGCAGCAAACTTTCGATGTGCAGTTTGTATTTTCGTTTAAGGGTCTGGTGCTGGCCTCAGTAATTTACAGTATGCCATTTATGATTGGGCCCATCAAATCGGCCCTACAGCAGTTACCGGTTTCGTTGTCGGAGGCATCTTTTAGTTTGGGCAAAACTAAATGGCAAACATTTATTTATGTGCAGTTACCCAACATCAGGCCATCGCTGCTCACAGCTATTATACTTACGTTTGCGCATACGCTTGGCGAATTTGGCGTAGTACTGATGATTGGCGGCAATATTCCCAATATTACCCGTGTAGCCTCTATCGCGGTATACGATGCGGTGGAGCAAATGGATTATTCATCGGCCAATGCATATTCGTTCATCCTGTTTTCCATTACTTTTATATTGGTGATAGCCGTTTTTGTTTTTAATAAATATCAAGCCAAAAGCCCTTTAGAATGATTAGTGTTGATATCGAAAAAAAACTAAAAGCTTACCAGGGGCAGCAAATACTAAAAGTTGCCAGGCAGTTTCCCGTTGGCAGCATTACTAAAATATACGGTCCGTCGGGCGTTGGGAAAACTACTTTTTTAAAAATTATCGCCGGTTTTATTAAACCCGAAAAGGGTGTGATTAAAACCGCCGATATTACCTGGACAGATACCGGAAAAGGAATATTCCTTCCGCCGCAGAATAGAATGACCGGCTTTGTATTTCAGGACTATGCGCTGTTCCCAAACATGACCGTACAGCAGCACATGCAATATGCAACTGATGATGCGACATGGATAACGCGTTTATTAAACATCGGCAAATTAGAAACAATGACGCAACACAAGCCCCAATACCTTTCGGGCGGGCAACAGCAGCGGCTGGCTATTTTACGCGCGCTGGCTATTAAGCCCAAACTATTGTTAATGGACGAACCGTTTTCAGCGCTTGATCCGGAAATGAAGACAGCTTTGATTTATGAATTGAAATCGATTTTTAAAGAGTTGGGGGCAACTGTTTTGATAGTGAGTCATAATCCGCAGGAGCTGGAAGGGCTGGCAAACCAGGAATTGTTGATCGCCTGAATTTCAGTGATCAACAATTGGGATTTACACTCGTATTCTATAAGGCTTTTAATAGTGTGCTTACTGATGGCCGTTTCGTATAATCCTTATCAAAATGAACATAGATTATTTTTCCGGTGCTGTCAATAATGTAAGTTGCTGGTACAGGCAGCACATGGTCGGCATTACCGTTGTTTTTTTCCAAGTCAACACCATAACCTTTTAGTTTCGAAAACAAGTCGTTATCAACTGTATAATTTACCCCGTAAGCTTTCATTATTTTATAACCCGCATCCTGAATGATGGAAAATGAGGCATGCGTTTTTTCTATCGTTTTGCCAATGTTGGCAGCGGTTTCGGGAGTAACGCCGATAACGTAAGCGCCTCTATCCGTCAACAACTGCAATGAATCCTGTAGTTGCTGAATATGTTTATTACAATAGGGGCACCATTGTCCACGGTAAAAGAATAAGACCACTGCCCTGTGCGATTTTAATAACGCTTTCAAATCAATGGTTTTGCCCGAATTATCGGTTGCAATAAACTTTGGCGCTTTTTCACCGGTTTTAAGACCGCTTTGGGCTGTAACCTGCAATGCCAAAAATATTCCAATAGTTAGCAGTAAGTATTTCCTCATTTTTCTGTCTATTAATCTTTGTATAAATAAGGAAGGGAAAACACTCCCCTTCCCGTCAAAACAAAACAACTCACATTTTACCGGCAGTGTCTTTGCCCATTTTCATTTTTTCCTTACCCATTTTCATTTTTTTCTTGTCCATCTTCTTGTCCATCTTGTTGTCCATCTTCATCTTCATTTTGTCTTTCGCCATTTTGCCGGTATCGCTTACCGAAACGGTTGGATGGTGACTAACTGATTTTGCATTTGCATTAAGTGTTAAACATGCTACAATTGCAGTTGCGATAACTGTTCCTGAAATAATCGATTTCATACTGTTCATTTTTTAGTTTGTGTGAATTTTTCGGCTTAGTCGCGGCCGGTCTGTAATCCTTACAAAATAAATGATGAAAATAAATTTAACGGATGAGTCTAAAATGATGCTGTGATGTTTCGGCGAAAATAACATTAGTTATAAAGCATACTTGATTTTTAACACGGAGATACGGAGATGGCACGGAGAGCGCAGAGAAGTAAAATATCGAATTAAACTCAGCGCTCTCCGTGATTCCTCTGTTTCTCCGTGTTAAAAATTGTTAGTTATACAGAAGGGGAATGGAATTATAGGCAAGGGTTAATGCTATTTTACGCAGCAAAATCGTTCACAGATTAATTTTTATTCAACTCTTCCTCAATCCTTTCCTGCAATATTCTTTTAAAACCGTCATCCAGTTTAATATTTGATTGCATCGAGCTTTTGAAAAGCGTTTGCACCATATCATTAATGGCATGACTTTGCTTTTTATATAAACGGCAAAACCCACACCCAAACAAATGGATACGCAACTCTATCGTTTCGCGCAAACTAAGCGAGCTTAGCGCCTTCTTTTCAATCAGGAACGTGGCCTGTTTGCAGTTGTATATAATTCTTTTTAAGTAGCCCATAGTTTACGTATTAAATCCAATTTTTTTGAAGACAGGCCCTGAGGTTAAGCTTGGCGCGATGAATAATTACCCAAAAGTTTGATGCGCTAACCTTCATTTGGGCACAAATTACATCCGTTGGCTCCTCTTCAATATGCTTCATGGTAAAAACGGCCATCCACAACGCCGGGAGTTTCTGCAGGCAACCTTTTAATATCGTTTCAAATTCTTTGGCTACCAAATGGTCATTATCGGTTATACCAAATTCTTTTGGTCCGCTTTTATTAAGCCAGTGCCCATCATCGCCAAAAAAGTCTTCTTGTTCGCGTTCGGCCGCCGTTACATCGTTACCTTTTAAACCCGAAGCCTTTTTACGGTAAACATCAACTATTTTGTTTCTGAGGATGGCGGTAAGCCACGTTCTTTCTGACGATTTACCTTCAAATGAATTAACTTTTTCGAGCGCGGCCAAAAAAGTTTCCTGCACAAGGTCTTTAGCCATTTCCTCATCGTTAATGCGAGTTATGGCAAAGGCATATAAATAATCGGCATGGGTGCTTACCCATAGGTGCGGATTTAACATATTATGGACACTAATTTTCACGAATTAGACCGAATGGACACGAATCGAATAGTTGCATTTATCCAAATTTTGTGTATTGTAAATTAATACATAGTCGTATACAAACCTATATCCTTACAAACTTTATTAAAAAAACAATCTCACTACATTTACCCGTTAGTAAAACTCCCTCCTTCCCAAAATCGTATCTATTACAAACAAACTGATACAAGTTCATTCATTTCGATTACCTCCAATAAAAAACTTTAGATTTATTGTAAGGTTTAAAACCCACTTACGACTAAGCTCAAAAATACGAACTCCATTTAATTCATATATAAAATGAAATCATCAAAAAATTTTACTGTTGCAGCGGTTTTAATAGTGACCGCGTTGGCCTCAGCTGCTTTTATCAAGCCGGGGAAAACCGCCAGGGTTAACAACAAACCTGGTTTTGCGGTAATTGAACTTTTTACCTCCGAAGGGTGTTCAAGTTGCCCTCCCGCAGATGAATTGGTCGCAAAAATTGAAACAGAAGTAAAAGACAAACCGGTTTATATCCTGGCATATCATGTTGATTATTGGAACAGCCTGGGCTGGAAAGATGTATTCAGCAGCGCCGATTTTTCGAAACGGCAGCGCGACTACGCCCGCTATTTACACCTCGGCCAGATTTATACACCGCAGATTGTGGTTAACGGAAAAACAGAATTTGTAGGGTCGGAAGAAGGCACGCTGCGTAAGGCCATAAAAAGTACGCTGCAAACAAACGCATCGGCTACGATTGCTTTGGACGTCGAAAGCATTGCTTCCAGCAAAGCGACCTTGAAATATACCACCAACACTACCGAAAAGAACCTAACGTTGCTGATTGCCGTTTTACAAAAAAATGCGCAAACCAATGTGGAGCGCGGCGAAAATGGCGGACGTAAGCTATCACATATTCAAATTGTGCGCAAATTGCAAAGCGTGCCGTTAACAACTGCGGGCGGAATAGTTACGGTTGCGCTGCCAAAGGAGTTTGATGTGAAAACCTGGGAGATCACCGGTTTTTTGCAAAACACGCAAAATGGGGAGGTTACTGCGGCCTCACATGCGACATTTTCTGAAGCGGAAAGTGTTGGGACTATGAAAAACTCAAAATAATGATGCGTTATCTTTAACTGTCCTTAACTTTACATTATTGTTGTTCAGAAAAAAATAACCACAAAGAACACAAAGATTCCACAAAGGACACAAAGAAAAGTCTATTTATTCTTAGTGTACTTTGTGTTTTTCTCTCTGTGCTCTCCGCGGTAAAATAAGCGTCAAAATAATAAACAAGTCCTTTTAAATGAAGACCATCAAAGAAAAACATTCATTGGCCATGCGCTGGACCCATTGGGTAAACTTCCCGATACTAACCGTTATGATATGGAGCGGGATGTTGATTTATTGGGCTAACGACGAATATTCTATTACGCTGTTTGGCCATACCTATTTCAGGTTTTTCCCCGATTGGTTTTATAATGAGTTAAAAATACCCAGCCGCCTGGCCGAAGGGATGGCGTTCCATTTTTTGTTTATGTGGTTTTTTACCCTTAACGGGATATTGTACATCGGTTACACTATCATCTCGGGCGAGTGGCGCGAATTGGTACCTCAACGCAATTCGTTTAAAGAAGCGTGGCTGGTGTTGCTGCACGATTTGCATATCCGCAAAAGCGCACCGCCGCAAAACAAATATAACGCCGCCCAGCGCATAGCTTATACCGCCATTATTTTTATGGGTATTGGCTCGGTTATTACCGGACTGGCCATTTATAAACCGGTACAATTTTATTATTTGACCTGGCTTTGCGGGGGATATCATTTTGCCCGCATATTGCACTTTGCCTTAACGTTGGGCTATGTGTTCTTTTTCCTGATTCACGTTTTCCAGGTTGTGTTGGCGGGGTGGAATAATTTCAGGTCGGTTATTTCGGGGTTTGAAGTGGTTAATGAACCGCCGGTGTTGGCTGGTGGCCCTATTGGGGCCATTGAAGTAGCGGGCAACGAGGTTGTTCAATTAGAACATAGTGAAGATGCGGACCCCCAAAATGTTGTTATGCAAACGGAGAGCATTTCAACTAACCAAACGCCGGTTGATACCGAAACCCCGGCCACAAATGGTGATATAACAAAACCGGCAAACAACAATAATACTGAAAACGATGAGCCAGCCCGATAAAAAAGAAAAAAAAGAACTGACGGTTGAACAAAAAATCAACAGGCGTAATTTTATATCATTCAGCACCTTTATTGTTTTAGGCGCTACCGCTTTCGAAGGCTGGCGCTGGCTCTATAAGTCGCCCGATGAAGTGCCTGGTATTACGGGTAGCGCTCATCAACCATTACGTAAAGCGTTAAATAAAACCGAGCTTTTTTTCAGACGGGTATTTAGCGACAATCACCTGGTAAAAACCTACCCAAAATCAATGGCCGCCCCACATGTGAGGGTTAACAGCAATATTGGCGGTGGCAAAAAATTTGACCCTGAGACCTGGCGTTTACAAGTAAACAAACCGGGCGCCGAGGCGCTGCAGATTAGTTTGGACGAATTAAAGACGCTGCCTAAAACCGAAATTGTTTACGATTTTAAATGTGTTGAAGGCTGGGACCAGATATCGCATTGGGGGGGTGTTAGCTTCCGCGATTTTATCAAACATTTTAAGCTGGATGAATTTACAAAAATGGAATTTGTTGGTATGGAGACCGAGGACAAGAAATATTACGTTGGCCTGGATATGCCCAGTGCTATGCACCCCCAAACCTTGCTGGCCTATGAAATGAATGATAAACCCCTGCCTATACGTAACGGCGCACCTTTAAGGCTAATTATCCCGGTTAAATACGGCATCAAAAACCTTAAGCAAATAAGCGCTATATCCTTTAGCAATACACGCCCGAAAGATTATTGGGCCGAGCAGGGTTATGATTATTATTCGGGGCTGTAGCGCTCCGTGTCTTATGTTAGCCGCTCATATTTATTTGTTACTGTAACCAATCCATTGAAATTAACGTGGATTTGTTATTGGTGTGAAGGCATCTTCCCCTATGTAAAGTTACGCTGGTTTTTATTGGTAATAACGCTATGCGCTTCTTGCGTTTCATTTCTCCGCGTTAAAACCTTATCATTTGTTAAGCCCCGCACCATTTGTTGCGGGGTTTTCGTTATTGTATTATATCTGTTACGAAATAATAGAAGCCGAAAATAAATTTAAAGTATTAGTTAATTTACCTAAATGTATTTAAATTTAGTTTTTAGTGAACTACGGCAGAATTGTCATTAAATGAGGCGTACAGGCTTAACTATTGGTATATAAGACTTTATGTGACCCCGGGGAAAAGATTATGTTAATTGAGCCTATAAATATACCAGGTAATTTTATAATAGACGCCATAGGCGAGGGCTTATTCGGTATCGACAAAAATGGTATTTGTATTTTTATCAATGCTGCCGCTGCAACTATGCTTGGTGCCGGCCGCGATTATTTTTTAGGCAAGGATATCCACAACCTTATTCATCATCAATTCGAAGGTAGCCAGCCATATCCACGTTCAGCATGCGTTATTCTTGAAACTGCAAAATCAATTAAAGGATGCAAAGTAGCCGACGAAGTTTTTTGGCGTACCGACGGAACTTCATTTCATGTTCGTTATACAGCAAACCCCATCATTGAGCGTGATATTGTAAAAGGCGCTGTTGTAACATTTAGCGATATTACCGCGCAAAAAATACGCGAGCAAGAGATTTTAACCGCAAAAACCAACCTCGAAGCTTTTATCAATGGCACACAGGATTTCATTTGGTCGGTAGATGCCGATCTGCGTATCATAACCATAAATAAGGCATTTGCTGACATAATGGAAAAGCTGGAAGAGCGCACTTTAAAACAGGGCGACTATGTGGTTTTAGATTGGGACGCTGACGACGCCAGAAAAAAATGGAAAGGTTACTATAAGCGCGCATTAAACGGCGAATCGTTTTCAATAACCGACGAGCTTTTTGATCCCATTAAATTGGCGCTAATGTACCGCGCTATATCCTTTAACCCGATGTATGACGCTGGCGGGAAAATTTGGGGGGTAGCTTGTCAGTCAAAAGATATTACCGGAGATACCTTGAATCTATTGGCATTGGAGGCGGCAAAGACCGAGTTGGACAAAATAATGGATTCGTCGCTTGATTTGATTTGTACGGTAGACCAAAAAGGTTATTTTTTAAACGTTAGCGCCGCATCCGAGGCGATATTGGGATACCGGCCCGATGAACTTATTGGTAAAAGAATGATGGATTTTGTGTACGAAGAGGATAAAGAAACAACGCTGCAAGCCGCCAACAAGATCATGTCGGGTATTAATAATACCAACGTACAAAACAGGTACGTGCGCAAGGATGGCACATTGGTTTCCCTATCCTGGTCGGCCAGGTGGGATCCAAAGGATAAGATCAGGTACGGCATAGCACGTGATACAACTGAAATGAAGAAAGCGGAAACTAAGCTCCAAATGAGTGAACGTCGCTTTAAATCGCTGGTGCAGGAGGGGGCCGATTTAATCGGTATATTAGATGCTGACGCCTGTTATACTTACGTGAGCCCCGCCTCCGTTTCGGTGTTGGGTATTGAACCCGAATATTTTATCGGAAAAAACGCCTTTGAGTTTATCCATCCTGATGACAAGGAAACTGTGTTAGCAGCCTCGAAGAGGTTGCTAACAAAAAGACAAATAAAAATTACACCTTACCGGTTCCTTTCCGCAGGCGGCAAATGGCGGTGGCTGGAAACAACCATTACCAATTTAACCGATGATGCTGCTATAAACGGACTGGTTGTAAACTCGAGGGACATTACGGAAAGAAAACTGGCGGAGGATCTGTTAAAACAAAGCGAAGCCGAATTAGCCGAGGCCCAGCGCCTGGCAAAAATGGGCAGCTGGCATTTTGATGTAAAGGCAGATCGCCTTACCTGGTCCGATGAGTTGTACAACGTTTTTGGGGCTGATAAAAAAACTTTTATAGAAACACACGGCTCTTTCGTTAGCCTGGTTGATGCCAGTGACAGGGAAAGAGTAATGCAAACCAGCAAACACACGCAAGAGACAGGTACGCCATTTATCATAGAATACCGGATCACGACACCTGGTGGCGAAAAAAAGATAATTCAGGAACATGGGTATGGAGAAACCGACGCAAACGGATTGGTTACCCGCATGTTTGGAACCGCACAGGACATTACTGAAAGAAAGATAGCCGAAGAAGAATTAAAAAATTCGGAGGAAAAGTATAAGTACCTGTTTCAAAATAGCCCGGTGCCCCTTATCATTTGGGATTTTGAAACCTTCCGGATTATTGAGTGCAATATAGAAGCAGAAATAAAATATGGCTATACCCGTGAGGAGTTTCTGCAACTCACAATTAAAGATATACGGCCATCTGAAGATATTCCGCTTATTGAGTCTTCTGCAAAAAATGAAGGAATTTACGGACAAATTCATAAAAAAACCTGGCGGCATAAAAAGAAAAATGGCGAGTTGATGTTTATGAACATCACCGGACATTTAATGGATTATAACGGACGCAGGGTATCACTTGCCCTTTCGGAAGACATAACGGAAAGCCGTTATTACAATCAACTGGATTTATTAGAAAAAGGCATACTTGAATCGAAGGCGGCGAATGAAAAAAGCTTAAAGGAAGTAATAGAAGATTATTTGCTGGGCATAGAAGCACTGCACCCGGGGATGCTTTGCTCTTTGCAGGAATTACACTATAACAAATTGTACAATTCGGCGTCGCCAAGTTTACCAGCTGCGTTTTTGGACGCCATTGAGGGAATTGAAATTGGTAAAAGTGCGGGCTCTTGCGGAACCGCGGCCTTTTTTAAGAAAAAAATTATTGTTGCCGATGTACAAAGCGATATACGATGGGCCGATTACAAAGCAATTGCAGCAAAATACGAATTAAAAGCATGTTGGTCGCAACCTATTTTGGATGACGCGGGCAATGTAATGGCAACTTTTGCATGCTATTTCAGGGAAATAAAAACGCCATCGGCATTCGAGGAAAAAACCATACAAAGGGCCTCGCACTTACTGCAGGTTATTTTGGAAAGCGACCAGCGTGAAAAGGCGCTGCGGATAAGTAACGAACGGTTTGAATACGTAACCGAGGCCACATCAGATATAATATGGGATTGGAACCTGGAAACAAACGGTGTGCATTATTCAGGGAATATGTACAAACTGTTTGGACACAAGCCTGGCATCAACTACAATAATCTACCCTTTTATTATGACCATGTGCATCCGGAAGACAGGGACAAGGTGGTTTTGTATCCGGACGCGGTAAAAAATGGCACTTTCATCCATTGGACACAGGAGTATCGTTTTAGAAAAGCGGATGGAGAATATGCTTTTGTACTGGACAAAGGTATTGTTATACGGGACGAGAAAGGGAAAGGCATCCGAATGGTTGGCGCTATGCGGGATATCACCAAACAAAAAAATGAAGAGCTTGCGCTCGAGGAATCTGAAAAAAGGTATAGTGAGCTTTTTCATTTAAGTCCACAGCCAATGTGGGTGTACGACTATGAGTCATTGCAGTTTTTGGATGTTAACAACGCCGCAATAAAACATTACGGCTATAGCAGAAAAGAATTCCTGAGTATGACAATCAAAGATATCAGGCCGCCATCTGAGCTTCCTAAATTGGAGGAAACGGTGGCGGCCAACAAAAAATTGGGATTAAAAAACTTTCAGGGGGTTTTCACGCATCAAAAGAAGAACGGTGAAGTTATTCAGGTTGATATTCAGAGTAACTTTGTGCGGCGTAAAGGCCGCAAAGCAAAGGTTGTGCTGGCAAATGACGTAACCGAACGATTAAATTATATAAGAGCCATTGAGGCACAGAACGAAAAGCTTAAAGAGATATCGTGGATACAATCGCACATTGTACGGGCTCCGCTCGCAAGGATTATGGGCTTAATCCCGCTTATTAGCGATGCTGAAAACAAGGAGGAACATGAAAAAATGCTCCAATCAATTTTGTTATCTGCAAACGAGCTGGATGTGATCATTGGGAATATTACAGATAAGACTAAAATAACTGATATCTGAATTCTGCACAATATTCCATTTCCCAAACATTTTTTTGCTAACTTGCAGACCTTCACCATATAGAACTGTGACATTCGAGGATTTTAAATTTAACGAGCATTTATTAGAAGGCGTACTAAGTATGGGGTTCACCACCCCCACCCCCATACAGGAAATGGCCATACCGATTATATTAGCCGGGAATGATATTATTGCCTGCGCCCAAACCGGTACCGGCAAAACCGGCGCCTACCTATTGCCGGTTTTGGACCATATCAGCAAAACAAACAAGCATCAGATTAGCACCCTGGTTTTAGCGCCTACGCGCGAACTGGCCCAACAGATTGACCAACAGGTGGAAGGACTTGCCTACTTTACGGGGGTAAGCTCCATAGCAGTTTTTGGCGGTGGCGATGGCAGCGCCTACGAGCAGCAACGCCGCGGCATACAAAACAATGTAAATATTATTATTGCCACACCGGGCAGGCTGATAGCGCACCTTACATCGGGCGTATTAAAACTAAATCATTTAACACACCTGGTGCTTGATGAAGCCGACCGGATGCTGGATATGGGCTTTCAGGATGATATCATGAAAATCATCAGCTATTTGCCTAAAACCAGGCAGACAATGTTATTTTCGGCCACCATGCCGGGGCGTATCCGCTCATTGGCTAAGGCTATTTTAAATAATCCGCAATCGGTAAACATAGCAGTATCGCAACCGGCCGTAGGCATCGATCAGCAAATATACCGGGTACACGATCAGCAAAAAACGCCTTTGTTGCAAATGCTGCTCAAAAATGGGTCGTACGCCAGTGTTATCATATTCGCATCCCGCAAGGAGATTGTAAAATCGTTAGCAAAGGAACTAAAAGGGATGCATCTTAAAGTAAGCGCCTTTCATTCGGATTTGGAGCAGAAGGAACGCGAAGAAATACTGCTAAACTTTAAAAACAAACAGCTGCCGGTAATCATTGGCACCGATGCCCTCTCACGTGGCATTGATGTGGAAGGTATTGATCTGGTGATTAACTACGATGTACCTGGCGATCCGGAAGATTATATTCACCGCATAGGCCGCACCGCGCGTGCAGAAACCACCGGCACAGCCATCACTTTTGTGAATCACCGCGATGAACGTAAGCTAAAAAGCATTGAACAACTAATTGATAAGCCTATACGCTTAATTGCCGTGCCCGATGAACTGGCCGGTATACAACAAGCCGCCAGGCCCGAACATTCGCCTAATAAACGGCCACAACAAAGGCGCTGGGGAAATAAGAGTAAGCCGAAAAAAGCGTAATGAGTTTCTCTCTTTTGTCGTTGCGAACGAGGAACGAGTGAAGCAATCTCGTCGCCATGCTTGTCGACTACGCATTGCGACGAGATTGCCGCGCTTCGCTCGCAATGACAATGATCTTTTACTACCCAAACAACTCGCTGCTCAAATACCTGTCTCCCCTGTCGCAGCAAATAAATACAATAGTGCCTTCTGTTAGTTCCGCTGCCAGTTTAACGGCTGCCGCCATGGCGCCACCGCTGCTCATTCCTGCAAAAACACCTTCAACTTTTGCTAATTTGCGCGACATCGCCGTTGCCTCGGCTTCGGATATATCCATCACCCGGTCAACACGCTCGGGTTCAAATATTTTTGGCAGATACTCCACCGGCCAGCGGCGTATACCGGGAATGGACGAACCTTCAGTCGGCTGGCAACCCACAATCTGGATATCCGGGTTTATTTCTTTAAAATACCTGGAGCAACCCATAATAGTGCCGGTAGTGCCCATGGAGCTTACAAAATGGGTGATTTGCCCTTCAGTATCGCGCCAAATTTCGGGGCCGGTGGTTTTGTAGTGGGCCGCGTAATTATCGGGGTTGGCAAACTGGTTTAGTAAAAAATACCCCTCGATTGCTCCTTTTTCGTCGGCGTAATCGCGGCATAGTTCAATGCCATCCAGCAGGGTTACTTTGGCGCCGAAGGCTTCCATGGTTAAGGTGCGTTCGCGGGTGGAATTATTGGGCATTACCAGTTCAATTTCTATCCCGTAAAGGCAGGCAATCATTGCCAGCGCTATGCCGGTATTGCCACTGGTAGCCTCAACTAATTTGGTACCGGGTTTAATATCGCCACGTTCCAATGCGCTGCGGATCATGTTTAATGCAGCGCGATCCTTTACGCTGCCGCCGGGGTTGTTGCCTTCCAGCTTTCCAAAGATCCGTACGTTGGGGTTGGGGTTCAGCCTTTTTATTTCAACCATGGGCGTATTGCCAATCAGGTCAATAATTCCTGCCATAACTTAAACTTTATGTTTGTTTAATACGGTAATTTCCGGTTTATGATATACAGTTGAATACGCTTTCACACTTTTGGTGAGCCACACATTGCCGCCTATTACGCTGCATTCGCCGATTACCGTTTCGCCGCCTAAAATAGTTGCGCCCGAATAGATTATTACGTGATCTTCAACCGTGGGATGACGCTTGGTGAAAGCCATGTTTTTATCAACACTTAAAGCGCCCAAAGTAACCCCCTGGTATAACTTCACATGGTTGCCAATGATGCAGCTTTCGCCGATGACGATACCCGTACCATGATCGATATGAAAATACTCGCCAATTTGTGCCGCCGGATGGATATCAATACCGGTAAGTGAGTGAGCATATTCGGTAAGGATACGCGGCAACAGCGGAATATTGTAATTAAACAGGCTATGCGCCAGGCGGTAAAACGATATGGCAAAAAAACCGGGGTATGTGCGTATTACTTCAAACTCACTGCGGGCCGCGGGGTCGCCATTAAAAATGGCTTGTATATCGGTATTAAGCAATTGGTATAACAGCGGCAGCTCATCAAAAAAGGCACTTGCCAATTGTTCATTATCGCAGTCCTGGCATGCTTTGGTGGCGTTCATAATCAGCACAAGCTCTTTTTCCAGTTTAACAAACTCGTCCTTTAGCTGCTTCACCTCGGCATATACCTGTTTTGATTGCTCGGGATACAACAAACGGATAACCTGTAGCGCCCAGGCAGTTATTTCGCTGTTGGATGGCACGGCCTCTACATGCTGGTGCTTATCAAAAATCTGTTTGTAAAATTCGTCCATGTTTATACGCTACAAGTTTATATAAAAGAATGTTGTTTGTTTGTAAAAAGGAAAGATTGTGTTATTACAAATTTTTGGCGCTATGACGCTTTGTTTGAGAAATTAACCACAGAGGTCACAGAGGAGGCACAGAGCACACAAAGAATAGAAAAAGAGAGTACTGAATATTTAACAAGTCAGCGTTTTACCACATTAAAAACTCCGTGTACTCCTTGCTTTTCTCTGTTTCTCTGCGGTAAAACTAAATATACCATGTATAAATTGCTTTTTGTTTAACCCCAATACAGCCCGTTATAGAAACTTAGTTTTTGTATCAAATTTGTTGAAAATTTGTTTAGTGTAGCCAATACACTATATTTACGTCAACCAATTACTAATCTTATGACTACCAGACGTTCATTTTTAAAGACTTCGGCTGTGCTTTCGGCTGGACTATTGGCAGCGCCGCATTTATTTGCTTACGACAAAAAATACATCGGCCTGCAATTATACACCGTGCGCGATCACATGGCTAAAGACCCGGCGGCAACACTGGCTAAGGTGGCGCAAATAGGATATACCTCGGTTGAAGCAACCTATGGCGGCGACTTTTATGGGATGAGCCCGACTGACTTCTCGAAAGTTTTAAAGGATAACGGCCTGATTATGCCAAGCGCTCATTACCGTTTAGGCGAAGACACCAGCAGCGGTTCGCCAACAAAAGGAACCATATTAAACGGCTGGGATAAAGCTGTTGATGATGCGGCGGCAGCGGGTGTAAAATATATGGTATGCGCCTGGTTATCACCAACCGAACGGGGTTACCTTGATCATTATAAAAAAATAGGACATGATTTAACCGCCGCCGGCGAAATATGCAAAAAAGCAGGCATACAGGTTTGCTACCACAACCACGATTTTGAATTTGTAAAACAGGACGGCAAGCTACCCTACGAAATGTTGCTGATCAGCAGCGACCCTAAGCTGGTAAAAATGGAAATAGATTTGTACTGGCTCACCAAAGCCAACCAGGACCCGGCTGCAATAATTGAAGAATATCCCGGCCGTTTCCCGCTGTGGCATATAAAGGATATGGATAAAACCCCCAATCGTATGTTTACCGAAGTAGGCAATGGGATTATCGACTTTAAGAAAATATTTAAATCGGCCAATAAAGCCGGGTTGAAATACTTTTTTGTAGAGCAGGATGTTTGCCCCGGCGACCCTTATGACAGCATTACGCAAAGTATCAGTTACATAAAAAGCAACTTAGTTTAAATCTTATATCAGTTAATTTGGCCCGTCTTTCAATTGAAAGCCGGGCTTTTTTTAAGGTTAAAACATCGGGAAAGTAGCTGGTTCCTTCTCCAATTTGCCTGTTATCAATGCTTTTATCTCAGGCAATATTGCTAATTCAACCTCGTGTAATGGCTTTTCCAATTGCTGCAATTGTTTTAATTGTTCATCCTTATTGCCCTGGCCGTTTAGCGCCTGCAAGCCAATCGTGGCGGCATACCAAAGTTGGTTCGACAAATCGGTTATTTGCTGCAGATTTGACGAATTGAGCGTCAGAGCATCAAATTTCAGCTTATTATTTTGCCATGCCTGTAGTTGTTGTTTTATTTCTTCAACCCGCGCCGCATCATGTCCGGTTAAATAAGCCGCTACTAATTTCCTGAAATACCAGCGCGGTTCTGAATCACAATGTACAGCATCGGCTACCTTCACCATTGGCGATGAAAGATTGGGATGTGCCGCCGCCGGAACAAACATTAAGGACATTAAACGTTTATACCCCTTTATGGGTGTATATACATCTGCAACTGTTTTCACCGGTTCAATGTCGGCGCCATTAACCCAGCGTGATAGCATTTTGTTATAGTTACTGCTTTCTTCTAACCCCCGGTCGTTTAATTCAAAATTTACAGCCCATAAACGGCGGTACATATCGTCAGCGTCCCGTACATTCGGGGCCGACCATTGTCTTTCGGCAATTGCAGCGGCGCGGGGCCATACCCTTATTTCCTCGTTTTCTCCATTTACAAGTTCGCTCCACATGGCTGCTTCGGCGCCCAAAATACCCTTATCGGCATCAGCCAGGCTTACATTGGCGGGAACCGGATCTGTTAGATAATGAATATAGGCAGGCATCGATAAGTCCAAATAATATCCGGCGGATATGATTAACTGATTGTTGTGTTTGATTACTGCGTTGGCGAACTTTTCGTCGGTAGCGGGTTTCCATTTTTGCACAATCACATCTTCGGGCAAAGCAGGATTAAAGCTTTCCTCCCAGCCAATCAACCGTTTTTTGTGCTTTTTTGCAATGGCATACATCCTTTTTACAAAATAGGCTTGCAGTTCGTCAGTATTTTTAATCGACTTCGCTTTCATAAAGGCAACTATTGCAGGGTTTTGCTTCCAGGCAACGCCATTATTTTCGTCGGCGCCAACATGCAGGTAAGCATCCGGGAACAGCGCACTCATTTCGCCGATGAAATTATCAAAGAACGTATAGGTGGTTTCTTTTGTGGGATCGATGGTAGGTGTTTGCGCTTCGTTAATCATTTTCATCACCTTCCCCATACTCAGATTTTTCACGGTATCCACCTTAAACCGTTTTGCCGGTTTGTAATTAGCGGGGTAGCTGGCTAAAAAGGGATAAGCAGCCAGGATGCTGGTACAATGACCGGGCAAATCAAATTCGGGAACTACGATAATCCCCCGCGCATGAGCAAAATCAACCATATCTTTAATCTGGGCCTGGGTATAATAAAATCCGTTTGAGCCCAATTCCTGTAGTTTAGGATAAACTTTTGATTCCACCCTGAACCCCTCATCGTCCGAAAGATGGATGTGCAGCACGTTCATCTTCACTTCGGCCATTGCCTCAATGTTTCTTTTCAGCACCTCCATCGGGATAAAATGCCTTGCCACATCAATCATCATGCCCCGCCATTTAAAACGCGGCGAATCGGCAATTTCAACTGCCGGCGCAAAATATCCATCGCCGGGCGTTACCAGCTGGTAAAGGGTCTCCAATCCGCGCAATGCCCCGATATCCGTATTGGCAGTCAGCGTAATTTTCGAGGAGGACACGTTCAAGTTATAGCTTTCGTCCATCGCCATTTCGGGCGAAATACTTTTGCTGCAACTGATCAGCAGTTGGGCGCCGGCATTATTGTCGGCGGCAGTAATATACTCCTGTGGAAAATAAATTCCGGTGCGTTTACCCAATTGCAGGTAAAACCGGTTGGCGGCTGCAACAAGCTTCGCACTTTCAGCGCCTTTAATGCCAATGGTAAAATGATCGTTAAAAGTAAAGCGGCCATTTTGAAGCTTTACCGATTGTGGCCGGGGCATCAGGTTAAGTGAATCGGCGTTTTGCGCCCGGACAGATAAAATTCCTGCGAAAATTAGCAGGGCTGTAAAAATGTTGCGTATCATAAATTTATTGATTGTGTTAGCTCAAAGTATTTAATTCCTGTAATCCCTTTTCAGTGCAAATACCGCGTATATAAATCCCAATGGTATGTTTAATTAAATCGGCCGGTTTGATGCCATATTTTTTAAACACATCCTGCCGGGTGATGGAGGTATAAAGCACGGTAAGCGCATCCAGTACCACTGCTGGCTGTAAATAATCGAGAAAATAGCCTTCGGTAATGCCTGTTTTGATAATGCCTGTTAACGTATCTACTGCCCCTGTGGCATATTGCCTAATTACCTTATCCTGTAACTCCGGATAATAATAATTCAGGTCCTGGTAAAAAAGATGATTGGTGCCAAAATCCAGTTCGGCCGTTTTAGCATAAACCGCACAAAGCGATACCACCGGGTTTGCAGCTCCTTCCAGCATGTCCTTTAACCCTTTATCGGCATCCTTATAGTGCGCTTTAAGGCACTCTTCCAGTAACTCCTCCTTATTGGCAAAGTATTTATAAACCGTTTTAGTGGAAATACCCAGGGGCAATACAAGTTTTTGAAGGGTCATTGTGCGGACGCCGTGTTTCAAAAACTGTTGTAACGAGATTTCTATGATTTTTTCTTTCATCCGGAATGGAAAATATTTTTCAAATATAATTTTCCATTTTGAGATAGGAAAATATTTTAGTAAAAATATTTTCCTGATTATGATTTTGTACTGATTGTTATGGTCGCCTCACGAGCGTCATCTACGGCTGCAACACCTCAATCGAACTCTGATCCGGCCCGCCGCCTTGTTTAGCCGAGCCGGCGGCTATGTATATTTTGCCTTTATAAGTAATCGCTTGCGTATCGTGCCGGCCGGTAACTAATGGCGGCCATTTTGTCCAGGTCGCGCTCTTAGTGTCAAAGGCTTCCACATCATGATGCGATTCCTGTTGCTCTATTGTTTCGCCGCCAATAACCACCATCTTATTTTTGTAGGCCACAATTGTGCCGCCGCCCCTAACGGTTGGGATATTGGCGCTGGCAGGCAGGGTAATCCAGGCCTGTTTTTTGAAATCAAAAACATCAACTTCGGGAATGGTCAATTGCATTATTTGCTGCGTTTTCATGGAGGTAACCCGGCCCGCTGCTATATAAAGCTGATGGCCGATCAGCACGGCATGGGTATGGTCGCGCGCGTGGGGCGCATCAGGTAAAACGCGCCATTTTCCGGTTTCAGGGTCAAACTCATCCATCCAGGCAACGGTGCCGGTGTAATGACCGTCCTGTATGCCGCAAACGATGTATATTTTATCGTTATAAACAACAGTTCCGCCTGATCCGCGCAGGCGGCCGGCAGGCATTTCGGGGCCTTTTTGCCATTGGTCGGTTTGGGTATCGTATATGTAAATATTTTCGAGCGGTTTTTCGTGCGGGAAACCACCTGTCATGCCTCCGATGATATAAATTTTGCTTTTATAGGCCACCGCCTGAAAATGGTGTATCTCCATCGGGTCGTTGCCTTTGCGCTGCCAGGTATTGCTTTTAGGATCAAAAACATCCACCGGTTTTATCCCCCGACCGCCCAACAGATAAAACAGACCGTTTACTTCTACAAAGCTGCAATCTTCCCGCTTCTCGGGCACACCGGTTGCGGGTATAATTTGCCAGTGTGGTTGGTTGTTGGTTTTAGCGGAATCCTGCGCATTTGTAAAAATCGGTAGGGTAAGGAACAGCAAGCGGAAGATGAATTTGTTCATAATAATTGGTTTCCTAAAAATAGTATAAATATTTCCGGTTTTTATAAATCGCTATGTGCTTATTTTATCGTAAATTACGACATGAGGAAAAATTTCATCCCCGTGTTTTTGCTTACACTGATGTTATCATTTGTGATAGGCACATCGGCAATAACACAGTCCGATCAAAAAACCCTTGCCGTTGGTGACACGATGCCCGCTTTTTCGCTTACTGATCAGGATGGAAAAACGTTTAACAGTACCGATTATGTAGGAAAAAGTATACTGGTAATTTATTTTTACCCAAAGGATGAAAGCATGGTTTGCACCAAAGAGGCCTGTTCTTTCCGCGATAGTTTTGACGACTTTACCAAAGCCGGCGCCAAAGTTATCGGTATAAACGGCGGAACGGTAGCCAGTCATAAAGAATTCCGTGATCATTATAAACTGCCATTTATCCTGTTAAGTGACCCTGATAATAAAGTTTATCACCGTTTTGGGATAAAAAACACCATGTTTATGACCGGCCGCGAAACATTGGTGATTGACTTACATGGTAAAATAGCCTTTACCTACCAGGCCATGATGCAAGGCAAAAAACATGCTGATGATGCGTTGGCGTTTATTAAGTCGCACAAAGGCCGTTGAGTTGATTAAGTTGGCATTTGTATCATAAATTAACCACAGAGGGCACCGAGAATGCACAAAGCACACAGAGAATAGAAAAAAAATGGATGGCGAACATTTAATTTATTAGGTCGGCGAAATCCTATTACGACTCCGTGTACTCTGCGCATTCTCTGTTTCTCCGTAGTAAAACTAACCTACCATGATAACTACCCTAAAAATATTTTTCAGCCTGTTGTTTGTATGGATGTGTTACCAGGTAATCAGCACCAGCATCCATAGCAATCTTTTTAAAGAGTGGGACTTTTTGGGATCGATACCCTGGATGCGGGCCACCCTTTGGGATTTTTACGCCAACGTAACCGCTATATTTTTATGGGTGTGTTATAAGGAGAAAAACATAGCACTAAAAATTATATGGCTGCTTTTATTGGTAGCTTTAGGCAGTATTGCAACCTGTGGTTATGTACTTATCCAGCTTTTTAAACTAAAGCCGGGCGAAGGATTGAAAGAACTTTTTATTAAAAAAAATGGATAATACTTCTATTTATGCGCTGGCGGCTTACAGTCTGCTGGCCTGTTGCGGCATTATGCTGCTGGTATGGCTTTGGGCCCATAAAATTAAAAATGCGGGGGTGGTTGACATTTTTTGGTCATATAACTTTCCGGTTATCGGCATCATTTTATTACTGCTTGCACCTGGTTTTGAGACCCGCAAGCTGCTTATTTGTGGCATGGTGATTATAGCCGGGTTGCGTTTAGGCACCTATCTGACCATCCGCATCACCAAACATTTGGATGTAGAAGAAGGCCGGTATCAGCAGTTGCGCAAGGAATGGGCCCCAAATCCCGAAAGGAAATTTTTCTTCTTCTTTCAGTTTCAGGCTATATCCAATGTATTGCTGGCCGTGCCATTTTTTATCATCACGCAAAATACATCGCCCCAGCTATCGCCGCTGGAATATGCAGGCGCTGGCTTATGGATCATCAGCGTGTTGTTTGAAGGAATTGCCGATGCACAATTAGCTGCGTTTAAAAAAGATCCTGCGAATAGGGGCCAGGTTTGCGATACCGGACTTTGGGGATATTCGCGGCATCCCAATTACTTTTTTCAATGGTTAATGTGGATGTCTTACCTGGTGTTTGCATTGGCATCGCCTTATGGATATTTAGCAGTTATCAGTCCGGCTATTATTTTGTACTTATTGTTAAAAGTTACCGGCATACCAACTACCGAAGAGCAGGCGGTGCGCTCAAAAGGCGATTTGTATAAAAAATACCAGGCGCGTGTAAGTGTATTTGTGCCGTGGTTTAAAAAAAGGTAATTTTATTTCAAAAAATGCTCGCGTCAGCCGGCTAATTGTTTTTTAATACAAAGGCATCATTTTTCTTCCGGAGGTAAGCCTCCACTTCATTTACAGATGTACCTGCAGCGTTAATAGCGGCTTTAAGTTTCACTTTTGTAACATCAAATTTATCCGCCCAATAATTTAATTCGTGGTCTTTTTGAACATTAATTCGGCTCTCGTCGTGGCTGCTGGTTTTGGTTGTATTATCCATGATGCTTCTGATTGAAAATATTAAGTTGTAAACAACAATGAACACTAATGGTTTTGCCTGTTGTAAAATTTCATTTACGCCAACTTGCATCAAAGAATTTAATACTAAATTCATCAAAAAATCAGCGCCATGAAAACTACCCTATTTATCAAACCCCTTTTAGCCGCCATATTATTAATCACTGTATTTTATTGTTCCGAAGCTAATGCACAGGAGTATATTTCGCCAACCACTCCACCGCTTACCGGGCGGTCGCCCGGGGTAAAAGTTAAATTGATCAGTGCCGATGGCCCTACCAAAACGTACGCCATCATTTTTGCCAAAGGAGATGAAGTAATGTCGGGGTTAAAAGAATTTGCGATAAAGTATCATGTTAAAAGTGCCCATTTCAGCGCAATTGGCGATGCCAGCACAATAAAATTTGGGTGGTATGACCCTTCAAAAAAAATGTTCAAAGTGATGCATATTTACGGATTTGCCGAAATCACTTCACTTTTGGGCGACATCACACTTTACAATGGCAACCCGGTTGTACACGCGCATATTAACATGGCAACGGAAGATGGGCTTGTGCATGGCGGCCACCTTTTTGAAGCATTTATAGCGCCAACACTGCAATTGATGATGACCGTTGAACCGGAGGCGCTATACAAAAAGCTGGATACGGAGACCGGTATCCTGGTTATTGACCCTGATTTGAAAAACTAATTTTTCAGATTCAAGAAACCAAGAGTCAGTAACCAAGACAGAAAAGACTAATTTCTATTCGCCGGGGCTCTTGCTTCTTGACTCTTGGTTTCTTGACTCTTATAAAGAACTATGCAAAGACGACAATTTATAAAAACCTCTGCTGTAGCCGGTGCGTATTCGCTTGTTGGTTCGGCTGTGCTGGCCAATTCAAATTTGATGCAGGTAGGCGGCGTAACCGGCGCGGATGAACGGCCCTGGTTCAACCGTTCGATGCGGTGGGCGCAGCTGGCTTTTGTTGAAAATGACCCCGGCCGCTGTGATCCTGATTTTTGGCTGGACTATTTTAAACGCATCCATGCGGATGGCGTTTTATTGAGCGCGGGCGGGGTGGTGGCTTTTTATCCTACCGAAATTCCGCTCCATCACCGTAGCGATTTTCTGGGCAATACCGACCTGCTTGGATATATGATGGAAGGCTGCCGCAAAATGAATATGACCGTTTGTGTACGCACCGACCCACATGCAGCGCGGCAAAACGTATATGATGCTCACCCCGACTGGATAGCGGTAACTGCCGACGGACAAAAGCGCCGCCATTGGGCAAACCCCGACCTTTGGGTAACCTGCGGATTGGGCCCCTATAACTTTGAGTTTATGACAACCGTGCACCAGGAAATTATGCACAAATACCATCCGGAGGGAATATTTTCCAACCGATGGGCAGGCAGCGGCATGTGTTATTGCGAACATTGCGTTGAAAATTTCAAGGTATTTTCGGGCGGGATGGAATTGCCGCGCGGAGGCAATCAAACGCCCGCTGCCGGCAAATACAAGGAATGGAACGTTGCCCGACTGAAGGAGTTATGGTTTTTGTGGGATGCGGAGATTCGTAAAATAAGGCCCGATGCACGGTTTATCCCCAATGGCTTCCCGGATAATAAGATAACGGCCCAATTGTCTGACATTTTTTTTGTGGACCGGCAGGGGCGATCGGGCGAAATACCGCCATGGAGCGCCGGCCGGGGCGCTAAAGAATTACGCGCAGGAGGCATGGGCATGAAACCGATGATGCACATATTTAGCGTTGGGGTGGAGGAGCAGCCACGGTGGAAAGATTCGGTTAACACCGAAGCCGAACTAAGGGTTTGGGCCGCCGGTGGCGTAGCCAACGGCATGCGGCCTTGTTTTGTAAAATTTGGCGCAACGCCCATTGATAAGCGCTGGTTTACCCCGATGGAAAAAATTTACCAGGGCTTTCACCGCAGCGAACGTTATCTCCGAAACACCGCGTCAATGGCCCGCGTGGCCGTGGTAATGGCGGATGAAAGCGCAGGCGAAACCCAGCCATGGCAGCGCAATGGAAGTTTCCACTTGCAGGGGATGTATCATAATTTGATAGAAGGACATATCCCCTTCGAAATGATCAGCGCCTCGTTGTTGGATGCGGAACACTTGAAACCTTTTAAGCTGCTGATCCTTCCCAATATTGCGGCACTTTCTGATAACCAGTGCGCACAAATAAAAGCATTTGTAAACAATGGCGGCAGTTTGCTGGCTACCTTTGAAACATCACTTTATGATGAAAACGGCAAAAAACGTCCCGATTTTGGCCTTGCGGATACATTTGGCGTAGCCTTTGACCAGGGTGTGGAAGGGCCGATGCAAAACAGTTACCTGCGTTTAAAAAGCAACGCAGCTACCGGCAAATTCCACCCGGTATTAGAAGGTATTGAAGATGCCAACCGGATCATCAACGGCATTTTCAGGGTTAAAGTAAATACAGTGGCCGCCAATTTCCCCTCCCCGCTTACCCTGGTGTCAACCTATCCCGACCTGCCGATGGAAGACGTATACACCCGCCAGCCTGATACAGATATCCGGGAGCTTTACCTGCGGGAAGTTGGCGATGGCAGAGTAGCCTATTTCCCCTGGGATATCGACCGCTCCTTTTGGCAATACCAATCGCCCGATCATGGCAAACTGCTTACCAATACCATCCGCTGGGCTTTGAATGAAGAGCCGGTGGTAACTGTCAAAGCACCTGGACTGGTAGAAACCACCGTTTGGCGCCAGGCCACCTCAATGGCGGTACACCTGGTAAACATGACCAACCCAATGATGATGAAAGGCCCTTTCCGCGAGTTCATCCCGGTAGATGCGGAGGTTAGTATTAAAATACCGGCCGGCAAAAAAGTTACCGGGGTGAGTTTGCCGGTGAGTGAGCGGAAAGCGGAATTTGTTATTAAGGATGGAAGGGTGTTATTGACAGTGCGCCAGATTATGGATCATGAGATTGTGGGGGTGGATTTGGGGTGAGGGCAATATTAAAATATTGAATATTAGTTGGTTGTATCAAATAAAATTCTTTAGATTTAATCAACCAATTAAAACCCTAAAAAAATGAAACTCTCAACCTTCGCAATTATCATTACTGTTTTAGCGGCTGCCTTTGGCCTGGCATTTATTTTTATACCTGCACAGGTAGGCACATTTTATGGCCTTAGCCTGGATACCGGCGGTCTTTGGATGGCGCGGTCTTTCGGCGCTGCATTATTGTTTATAGCCATGATCTACTGGTCATACAGCCATGTGTCGCCGGCGGCAAAATCCTGGCCCAAGCTGTTGCAATTCAGCATTATTTACGACGTAATTCAATTAGTTTTAACCGCAACCGCACTTTTAAGCGGCGTAGGAAACTCCAACGGCTGGTCGAGCGTTGTTTTGTATGCGGTGTTGGCGGTGGGCTCGGTGTACTACCTTGGGGTATGCAAAAAAGCCAGGGTGGGTTGATTCAGGCTCTCACGCCCTTTCAAGTGTCCACTCTTGAAAGCAAACCGTGGTGAGCGTCCACGCTCACGATTTGGGACACTAAAGCCTGTTAGGTTAACGTATTTTGTAACCTGAGATAAGATTAGGATTTATTAAAATGTCACTGTTTTTTTGGCGAACAGCGTGAGCGTGGGCGCTCAACAAAATACCCGTCCAGGCGTGGACGCCTGGACGGGCGGCTTAATTGGGATTTGAGTTTGGACCCTCCGTTAACGTTAGTTCGAGATTGTCAATACGCACTCACATGAGAAAGACATCTTTTATAATTTAATGACGGTAATTTCTTTACTTTTACATTAAAATAGCCTGAACATATCATGGAAATTAATACTATACCTATATCTATCCGCCCTTATTTAATCGAAATCGCCGAACGATTGTGGACCGGACATGCATCGGTTATGGTTGGAGCTGGGTTTAGTAAGAATGCCATTAATAAGGCTGACCAACAAAAAGGGTTGCCTAATTGGAATGAATTAGGTGATATTTTTTATGAAAAAATCCATGGAGAACTTCCCGGAAATCAATCTAAATATCTTAATGCGTTAAAACTGGCCGATGAAGTACAGGCGGCCTTCGGAAGATCGGTGCTTGATCAGATACTGAAGCATAATATACCTGATAAAGATTTTGAACCATCTGACGTTCATATCAAACTCTTGGAACTACCGTGGTCTGATGTCTTTACAACAAATTATGACACATTACTGGAGCGTACCTGTGAGAATGTTATATCGAGGCGTTACGATGTTGTGATCAATCAGAACGATATTGTGTATTCCAATCGTCCACGAATCATCAAACTTCACGGGAGTTTCCCTTCGGAGCGACCGCTTATAATTACAGAAGAAGATTATCGGACTTACCCTAAACGTTTTGCGCCATTTGTCAATACTGTTCAACAATCCTTACTTGAAAATACTTTATGTCTAATCGGCTTTTCCGGTGACGACCCTAATTTTTTGCAATGGATAGGTTGGATCAATGATAATATCGGCAAAGAAAATTCACCCAAAATATATTTGATCGGAATACTTAAACTATCTGAAGCGCAAAAAAAATTGCTGGCCACTAAAAACATTGTTCCTATCGATTTAAACGTATTTCAGGAAGCTAACGGCGATCATAAAAAAGCAATTGATCTGTTTCTCGCGTTTTTATTGAGCCAACGAAAATCGAGAGAAAATCTTGAATGGGGTCTAAATCAAAATTACATTTTGCGAGATGAAATCCCTATTTCAGCCGTGGTGGACAAATGGAAAGCGGAAAGGTTGGCCTATCCTAATTGGCTGATCTGCCCACAGGAAAATCGGGAAAGATTGTGGGATGTGACCAACCAATTTGTAAGAGATCGAGGAATTTGGGACGAATTGGCTTATCCAGACGACCTTGATTTCATCTATGAAATGAATTGGCGTTTTGAGAAAAGCTTATTTCCGCTATATAATGATCATATCCAATATTTTGAGAATATAATTAGTAGATATAATCCATTCCCAGATGAGTTGCAAACAGAAGCACCTTATCGCGCATCCGATGATTTATCCTGTATTAACTGGTCGACAACGCGCCAGAAATGGTTGCACTTGACTTTAGCGCTACTAAGGTTCTATCGGGAGGAAGGCTTTAATAAAAAATGGGAGGTCAATCAAAAAACACTCGAGGTATTAAAAAAACATCTTTCACCCGAACAAAACGCCTGGTTCCATTATGAGAAAGTGCTCATGTCTATCTTCAATTCGGAGATTGATTTGGCTAAAAAGACGCTTCAGGATTGGCCGACTAATGAATACGATCCGTTTTGGAATGCTAAGCGAGGCATGTTAATGGCGGAATTCGGGTTCCTTGAAGAATCCAATACTATTCTGGAAAATTGCTTGACAACTGTTAGAAAAAGGCTCAACCTAACTCCGGTTGGCAACGATTATAAGTGGGTATCTCAGGAAGCGTATCTGATGTTGTTGTTTCGACTTGTACGGCAGAATTTGCGGCTTTCTAAAAATATCTATAAAGCAGATGATCAATTCGAGGATTTTAATGAAAGGTGGAATATACTATTGCAGTTCAAATGTTCACCCTGGCAGGAAAAGAAACATTTCGACACATTACTTCAGCACAAATATGTTCCAAAGACATCAAAGAGAATAAAGAACAATTTTGAGATAGGCATCACGTCTACTTCATATCAGCTGGGCGGAGAAGACTCAGAAATTATCGCTGCTTATAATTTTCTGCGTTTTATTGAAGAATTAAGTATCCCGTTGAGTTTACGCCATATGAATGTTGATGATAAAACAACAAGGGGGGCTCTGGAGCGTATTTACCCAAATTCTACAACGTGGGCGTATGCTATATTTACAAGAAGCAGGGATACAGAACTAGTAGATGTGATTTTTAGTCGTCTTGGACTAAGCAAACTTGACCACTTTGTTATAGGCAGTTTAATTCTCGAATATATCGGAAAATACAGGACATTGGTTCAAGAACACGAACAAACGTTGATCGCTAAATCTTTTCTTAATAAGATACCTATTGCACTCTCCCGTCTTTGCGTTAAATGCAGCGATTTAGTGAAAATAGAGATATTTATATTTTATATTGAAGTATTGAAAGGAGAGGGCGAGTTAAACGGCATGGCAAAATTGTGGAGTAATTTAGTCGCATCAAGCAACGATGATGTAAAGACGGAAGTTATGCCTCTTTTACTAGAGATCCCTGTTATCAATAACGAATCAATGGCCGCGAGAACAGAATTCAAGGAACCCTTTGAGCATCTTCGGATTAATCTGACAAGACCCATAGCAATCTCCAAATCAATCGTTAACGATCTATTGAAAAAAGCCGGAGAATTTAACAATTTAAGAAGACGGGCATTGAGCAGGCTGATCTTCTTATATGAGCAAAAACTACTTGATCAAAAATCCGTGAGGAAGCTATTTTCGGTGATCTGGGAGAAGGTGGATGAGCATGGATTTCCAGCTGACAACAATTATTATTACTTTGCCTTTATTAACTGGCCTCACCCAACCAGCGCAGACATTCGAGAGATTTTCAAAAAATACATCATTGAAAACACCTTTGATATACAAGGTTCAAAGACAGGAGGCATTTCGATAAAAAGTGGACAAGATCGGTATGCCGAAGAACTATGGTATGGTTCAGCCAACATAAATCACCCGGAAGGTACCAATTGGACCACCGATGAAATGGCCGTTATCGTTAATAAATGTGTCTATTGGTGGGAAAATGACAAGCACTTTTTGACAGAGGATCGTTACAGGGATGAACGTTTTGGGGGGTCTATACATCAAGAGTTCCTTAGCCGGTTCACATTGTTGGCAAATATAATTTGTCGCGTATTCGGTCATCAGCGACTGGGTTTGAAAGATGATAAAATCCTCTCAAAAATAACAGAACTGATAAAAGATATGGCGGCAAATGGCGTACCAATATTAAAGGCCAAGATCGCGTTCGCCGATATTCTAAACTACACCGAAACAGAATTTATTAAAGAATTGGAAGAGAATATAATTGCCGGCGATCGGGCAAAAATTATTGATGCTTTAGAGGCCGCTGCTATTTGCCTTTTTTACTTTGATCATCAAATAAAGCAAGAATACATTGCTAAAATATTGGATATCATTGTTCAACCACTTAAGTGGCGGAATTTTGAGTTGAGCGGAGAATGTTTGTCAATAATTGAGAATATTCTTAACCATAAGCATGATTGGTATCTCTGTGTCCGACCCGTGGTCTTGGCTACTTTGGATTATCTAAATGAATTCACCGATATCTCCAATCGAGACAAAGACGAAAAAGAAAATATACCCGAACTATTATTACTTAGGCAACGAGCTATGAAATTGGCCAGCACCATTTTCAAAATCGATCCAGAAAACCCTCCTGAAGTCGTGCGCAGTTGGCAAAGCATTGCTGACAATCCCAATGAATTTGGTGACATCAAACGACAATGGAAAACTGAAATATTATAAAATAAGACCCGCTGTCCGAGGGGTCTTATACGGCCAAACAGTCATGACAAAAAGCTGGAACATTTGATTATCAATTAATTACATCAATGTGAATAAAACGCCGTTTTGGAAGCCCTGGCTATCAGCCACTTACACAAATTCAACCATTTGCAAAAATGGAACGCCTGATAATCAGCGCGTTCCACAAAGCCCAAGGCGTTCCAAATGTAAAAGTGGAACGCTTGCAATAAATAATCTTGGTAAAACGGCTTACCTCGGGACAATTCCGCCTATCCCTTCTTGTTATGCTTCCTCAAACTCTGGTAATCAATATAGTATAATATCTTCAATGAAAAGTTATTGTTTTTGGGCACATGCAGCGTGTTCTCAAAATTGTTAGCATAATTTTGGTGCGCCTGGTCGTTATCAATCAACGATGAGTTTTTCCAGTCGAAGCTGAGTTCACTGCCGGGCGAAATTTCCCACACGTACAGCATATCAATGTTCCAGTCGTTATAATTCATGTTATTATCGGCATCGAAATGCGAGGAGGTCAGCGGATCGAGTGTACCGCCCTGGCCCAGGTCGTAATATTGCTGCACATTCAGTTTTGACCAGTAATGCCGCAGCCGGAAGGTGAGGCCCATCACATCGTTAAATGTGTATTTAATATTGAAGATGTTTTCGATAGTTTGCACATTGCGCAGGGCGAATACCGGGTTGTTGCTCACGCTGTCCACCGTGGCATACCCCGTATTGTTGATGCGTGGCGTATAGGAAAGGTTTTGCCCGAACGAGAAATGGTCGTTTATGCGTAAGTTATAAAACAGCACCAAATCGTGGCCATAACCGCCGTGCGAATAAAATTTACGGTAAAAGTAATTGCCTCCCCAGTTAAAACGGGCAGCGGGATTGTTTTGGTAAAAGATACCCGCATTATTATTTTCGGGCGACAGGAATACACGGCCGGCTACGCGTGGTTCATAAAAATCATTTGCCTGCCCGTTGTGGGCAAAGTTGAGCCCGATATAGGAGAAATTTTTCAGCTTAAAGTCGAACCCTAAAATCTGGTTAAACCGCTGATAAGCCGAGGGGGTTTCCCTGCGCGAATAGTACAAATTGCCAAAAACATCCCATTGGCTAAACCATTTTTTAGGCTTGTAGTTGGCATATTCCATATTAAGGTTATGGTCGAAATAATTGTTGTTGTTTAATATGCCCAGGTCGTTTGGATTGTATTTATCATCCACATGATCTTCGGTCAGTATCCAGGTAAAATTGCCCGACGATTTGCCGCCCGCCCATTCGTAACTGTAGCCTGTGGTTGGTTTGGTATTGGCGCCGTACAAGCTGCTCATTAACCCGAACCCGCGCAGGGTATAGGTATTGGCTTTGTTATTATAAAGATTAAACACCACGCCGCCCACATCGGCCGAATAATCTTTCCCAAACCTATCCACATTGGTATTAATCAGCGTTACCGACGAATTGTTTGGCAGGTTTTGATCCAGCACCAAAATATTGTAATTGGCGTAAGGCGAGGTTTGGAACTTGCGTGTATGGCCGAGGCTGTCCTGGATAATAGCATCCGTTGGCTCGGTCACCGCGTTGAATACACCAATGCCCAAACCGCCGGCGGTTCTACCCGTTATTTTAAAGGCGTTTAATAACTTGGTTTCAGTAGGGTTGCTGATCACCTGCTCGCCGGGCTTCAGGTTGTTATAAGCTGCGTTATAGTTTAAGGGTTCTCCGCCTACCCGTCGCGAATAAAAAATATTGCCCTTGTTAAACAGTTCCGTCCCTTCAGTAAAAAACGGCCGGTTATCTACATATTTAACTTCAAAGGGGGTAAGGTTCAATATCTTATTATCCGATTGTACCTGTCCAAAATCGGGTACCAAAGTCAAATCCAGTGTAAAGCTTTCGCTGATGCCGTATTTAACATCCATACCACCGTCGAACTGTGCGCTGGTGTTTTTAAGGCCCGGTGTGTTATAGGGATAGTGATTAACGTAGGTAGAAATGTACGGATAAAACGCCAGGCGTACCGGCGGTGTAATATTTTGTATGCCGTGCAATTCGCCCTCCTGGTTCACAAAACCGTTCTTTTTGGGGTCAACCTCGTTCCAAAACAACTCCTTTTGCTCATATTGCCGGCGGCGCACCAGTTGCAGTCCCCATAACTGTATGTCTTTTTTTGAAAACCGCAGAGCCGAATAGGGGATCTTGATTTCGGCGGTCCACCCTTGCTCATCAATGTGCGCTTTGCTTAGCCAAACGGCATTCCAGCTGGCGTCTTCCGTGTTGCCATTGGGGTTTGGGGCATATTTGGCATCAAACTGCACCCCGGCTGCGGTAACGTAAAAGCCCACGGCATTGATGCCATCGTGGTAGGTATCCAAAACAACACCAACAAAATCAGATGTGCCCACGTTATCGCGGTTCACCAGTTCGTGTGCTACTTTTTTGGGCGAGGTCTCGTACATCCGCGCACCAACGTAAATAGCGTTGTCATCATACAATATTTTTACTTCGGTACGATTTTCAGGTGTTTCGTGCTGGCCTGAATTTGGACTAAACTCAACAAAATCGGTAGCAATGGGTGCATTTTTCCATGCTTCGTCGTCAAGCAGGCCGTCAATTTTAGGGGGCGTTGTGGTTTTCAGGGCAACCGATTTTTTAACCGGCGACTGGGCCAACGTAAAGCTGGCTGCAAATAAAAATAACAGCAAAAAAATAAACGGAATTCTTAAAGCAAACATCATAATGTCTATATGATGCAATCCAAAACAACTGTGTTACACTTTTTGTGTGTTAAATTTCAGTAAACACGGCATATTCCACGTTGTTAGCCGGTTATAAATGTGCCTGCTGATCAAGCGAATATTTGCCGGCGCCATAGATCATTAAAAAAACGAGCCCCATCAGGATACAGAAATCTGCCCGCCCTTCGTGTGCCGCAGCCCAAAAACCCTTACTCGCCAGCATGGGCAGTTTAGTGGTATAAATAGCCGTTAGGATAACAATGAGCAAGGGACCGGATGCCCATCGGGCGAACAGGCCAATTAGCAACAGCATTGCGCATACGATTTCGGTTGCACCCACAAACGGCCCAAAAAATTCGGGATGAGGAATGCCGATCTTAGCGAACCGGCCAGTGCCATCAGCATCCGGGAATAAAAACTTCTGGATGCCTTCGGATAAAAACACCAGTCCAACCATTAGCCGGATGATGATGTTCCCCGGAAAATTTACAAGCGGATTTTTTTTCATTGGTTAAACAAGAGGTTTATGCAGGTTATGATGGCTGGCTTTAAGCCCCAAGGTAATACCTGATTCTGGATATATTTTGAAGAAAAAGGAGCCAGGACAGTAGCACAATTACGTGGGCGAAATTTGTTTTGCCAGCTGTCCGCCGGGCAATAAAAAATTTATTATTTTGCTGCGATGGAAACTTTGCTGCTGAAGAAGGAACAAGCGCGCAACATTATCCTGCAGGCAGCAGGACTGGCCCAGCCTGCCCCATTCGGCACAGGTCCGGAGGCCGTTTATCAGCTTATTAATCATTTGGGCTTTGTGCAACTGGATACCAATTATGTAGTGGAGCGTGCGCATCACCATGTAATGGCCGCCCGGATACCCGATTATGTGCCCGATTGGCTGGCCGAACTAACCCATGAAGGCCGCATATTTGAATATTTTACTTCCGACGCAGGCTACCTCCCCATGCACGACTTGCGCTTTTCACTCCCGGTAAAACAGGCCTTCGCAGAACGGAAAACACTCAGCAAGGCCGAAAGCACGTTAATGAAGCAGGTGCTCGACCGTATAGAACGCGAAGGTCCGCTGATGGTAGGCGATTTCGAAAACGACCGGCTGGAAGCCAGCTCCGGCTGGTGGGACTGGCGGCCGGCTAAGGTGGCGCTGGAACGGTTGTACCTTGAAGGTAAACTGATGATTACCCGGAACAAAGCATTTCATAAAGTGTACGATCTTCCCATCAACCTTGTTCCGGCCGATATTGATCTAACCATGCCTTCTCCAGAAGAATATGCCCGGTTTGTGATCCGCCGTACGCTGGGAGCGCTGGGCATTGGTTATGCAAAAGAACTGGCCTGGCGCGCCAGGTATGTAAAGGGCAACCTTGTAAAAAAGGAACTGGAAAGAATGGTGGTCGCGGGCCAGGTGCTTACCGTACAGGTGGAAGGACTAAAAAGTGCCACGCATTATATGTTACCTGCTCAAAAAACGGAAATCGAATTATCGGGCGATGCGTTCATTCTGTCGCCGTTTGATATCCTGAATGTTTTCCGTCATAGGTTACGGGATTTTTTTGACTTCGATTACCAGGTAGAATGCTTTGTGCCGGCGCCAAAACGCAAGTACGGTTATTTTTCGCTACCCATATTAGCGGGCGATACATTTGTAGCCCGCATGGATGCCAAAGCCGACCGTAAACAAAAGCTGCTGCTGGTGCATAATCTGCATTTTGAGCCGGTTGCACTCAGCGACGCTATGATGGGGAAAATTATTGATGCGCTGAAAGCTTTCGTTCTGTTTAACCAGTGCCGGGATATTGTGTTTGCAAAATCGAATCAAGAGGGGTATTTGAAGGTGATAAAAAGTAGTTTTGGAAAATCAGGGGAATTTTAATTCACCGGACGGGCAAAGCTACCCGGGGTTTATATTTTGTAACATCAACTAAGATAAGAATTTACTAAATTGCTCATAGTTTGGCTTATTATCGAACAGATGAAAGAACGCTTACATTCAATCGACATCGTTCGCGGGCTGATTATGGTCATTATGACCCTTGATCATACCCGCGATTTTTTTCACTACCCCGGTCCTTCGCCGCTTAATATGCAGTCAACTACTGTTATCTTATTTTTCACCCGCTGGATCACTCATTTTTGTGCGCCCACTTTTGTATTTTTGAGTGGCGTTTCGGCCTGCCTTGCAGGGCAACGGCGCACCAAGAAAGAACTAAGCGCATTCCTGTTAAAAAGGGGGCTTTGGCTCATCCTGTCGGACCTGCTTATTATTACCCTGCTGTTTACTTTTGATGTGCAATACCACGTATTTATATTGGAAGTTTTATGGGCAATAGGGTTTGGGATGATTATTTTAGCATTATTAACCAGGGCTCCCGTCTGGGTTATTGCTTCATGCGCCATCGTCATCATTTTTGGCCATAATATATTAGATAGCTTTCATCTGCCCCAAAATGGCATAAGCGGTAATCTGATCACCGTGTTTTTGTCAGCTACAGCCACATTTATACCCATAAGCGGTACCCGCACCATCATTGAGTTGTATGCTGTAATCCCCTGGACGGGTGCACTTTTGCTGGGCTATGTTTTTGGCCCCCTTTATAAAACCGGGTATGATGCGCAAAAGCGGCAGCGCGTATTGTTGGTTTCGGGTATTTTGGCCACGGCCCTATTTATTGCGCTCAGGCTGATCAATCATTACGGCGACCCATCACACTGGGCCGTTCAGCGAAATTGGGAGCACACGGTATTGTCTTTTCTAAATGCCACCAAACAAACTCCTTCCCTTCTCTTTTTCTTAATGACGCTTGGCCCGGTTATGGTGCTGCTATCATTTACCGAAAAAATAAACAACCGGGCCGCCGCATTTTGCCGTGTATATGGCAACGTGCCTTATTTTTATTTTATCGTCCACTTTTCGCTGCTCAGGCTCCTTAATATCGTTCTGATCCTGGTGGAACGCGTGCCTCTGAAGTCAGATGGCTCGCCAATAGTGTGGCAGGCGGCTGGTTTTGGCCATCCCCTGTGGGCAGTATACTTGTTTTGGATAGCGGTGGTGGCGCTAATGTACTACCCCTGCCGCTGGTATGGCAACTATAAACGGACGCATAGCGAGTGGTGGCTTTCTTACATTTAAATCGTTCAAGTGCAGCTCGTCACCCTTAAGGGGTTAAATTACTGCGGAATAGTTATATAAGTCGTGCCGGAGATGATTCCGGCGTGATTTGTCACGCTGGCCATAGTGCCTCCGTTATATACAAATGAAATCACCGGATCGGTAGCAGGACTTAAACCCTCCAGCTCCAGGAAATAATTTAATTTAAGAACATCTCCGGGGTTGACATTTACATTGTAGGTATTATTATCAGTTTGCGCGTAGATATCTATTAACTTAACCGAAGATTGGTTAATAACCGAAAAATTATAAATAGTTAAAGTTGAAGTTATATTACTTACAACAATTTGTAATGGTTTTGCAGGGCTTTTGGGGGTAGGGGTTGAGTTTTTATTGCATGCGCTGCAAAAACAGCAACTGATTAAAATTAAATATAAATATTTTTTCATTGTCGTAACGTTTTCAATCAATTACGTATTGATTTTAGTTTTAGATTTAATTTTTGGCTTATTGTGTGCCGTTGTTTGTTGCTACGAAACGCGCGTGCAAAGGGTTGCTTACCACAGGAAAAAAGGGGTCTACACAAGTTTTACGTAATTTTGGTTCACCCGGGCGCTTTTCAAATTGTTGTCCAGTTACAATGCGGTCCCATGGAACACGAAATCATATCACTTTAGGGCAACCGGCAAAACATCCGCCATTAGGCTGGCGAAAGAAATGCACATACCATCGGGCAATGTCCTTAAGCTAACGTGAGTTCGATATAAGAAATCATACGCCTCACCCCAACCCTTCTCTCCAAAGGAGAGTGGCTAAAAAGCACGATACGCTACTATCAAATCGCTTTCCGAAGGAGAATGAGGCTGTTAAAGCCCTCTCCTTTGGAGAGGATGAGTGAGGGCTTCGCCGTTTAGGTGAGGCGTGATAGAGGCTGTTAATTCCCGATAGGGACCATCAAAAAATCGGACGCTTCATTTACTTAATAGCATTGTGGAGGCCCTGCTGTGCTGTCCGGGCAGTCCGAAAGCCTGCATCGGGCGATGACCTATTGGCAAAATGCCGGCTTGCTGTTCAGCACCAATTAATGTGTACTTCGGCCAGTGAATTCACTTCTCGCCTCCCGCGTCTTTTTTAAAATCGCAATGCAACTTATTTGCATATATTAATAACTTTAATTACTTATTAAAAATTATTAAAAAGAATTGTGACTATTGATATTATTTTACTAAGTTTGTCGTAGGCCGAATCATATTTTGAATAGTTAATGGAACTTAAAACTAAAAGCGTAAAAGGTGGACAATTGAAGAACATGATTGTTAAACGGCTTTATTTCGACAAGGCGTTATCATGTGCCGATCTAAGCGATCATTTAGAGAAAAGTATCCCCTCGATATCCAAAGGTGTAAATGAGCTAATAGACGAGGGGTTGGTGATTGAGGAAGGTTTTGCCTCATCCAGTGGTGGGCGAAGGCCGGTAATATATGCCTTAAAGCAGAAAGCCATGTACATTCTTACTGTGGCAATGGATCAGCTTTCCATGCGCGTACAAATGGTGGACCTGCGCAACAACCCGGTTTCTGGAGCAGTGATGACAGAGCTGCCCCTATTGCACAACCCTTATGCCCTGCAAACGCTGATTGAAAACATTAACAGTTATATCGGCAGCACTGGTGTTGCGAGGAATAAAATTGTGGGTATCGGTATTGGGATGCCGGGATTTGTTGATGCCGTTGCCGGTACTAATCATTCTTATTTTAATTGCGGCGACGAAAGCTTAACGCAATTAATAAGTGCTAAAACGGGAATACCCGTATATATCGATAATGACTCGAGCCTTATAGCCCTGGCCGAACAAAAATTTGGCATTGCTAAAGCGCAGCGGAATGTGATGGTAATAAACCTGGGTTGGGGAATCGGGTTGGGTATGATCGTAAACGGTGAGATTTACCGGGGGAATAACGGCCTTGCCGGCGAATTTAGTCATATCCCATTGTCCGAAAACGGATCGCTGTGTCTATGCGGTAAGCCTGGCTGCCTGGAGGCAGAAGCGTCAATGCTGGTTGTTGCCGAAAAGGCAATAGCAGGCATAAAAAACGGAAGGGTATCGAGTTTAAAAAACACGGATAACCTCAGTCAGCCACAAATGGTTGGTGATGCCATTATGCAGGCTGCCAACATGGGCGATCAGTTCGCGATTGAACTACTGTCAGACGCCGGTTATAAAATTGGCAAGGCGCTGTCAATCCTGATACATATCATGAACCCGGCAAGCATTGTGTTAAGCGGCAGGGGGGCCGTAATAGGGAAAATTCTGCTGGCGCCTATGCAACAGGCGCTCAATAAATATTGCATCCCCCGCCTGGCAAACAGCACGGCGTTGCTGATATCAGACCTCGGCTTCAACGCCGAGCTAACCGGCGCCGCCATATTAGTTATGGAAAATTTTGACAAAGACATTAAACACAATTTAATCACCTTAAACTAATCAAGTATGAAAAAAAACAACTAAACACAACAAATTAAAGCTCACTAAACACATTAACAACTAACTAAATAAAAATGAAAAAATTAATACCGATAATTTTATTATTGCCTTGCGTTGCGTTGGGAGCTGGTAGCTTCACAAAAGCAAACGGCAGGGTGGCCGTCAAGCACGGCGCAAACCGCTTCATAAAAGTTGCGGCCCCAATTAAAGGCGTTGTAAAAGATGATACCGGCGCTCCGGTACCGGGCGTTACCGTTAGCATTAAAGGCACTACCCGCGGAACACAAACAGACGCAAACGGAGCGTTCTCGCTTGATGCGTCACAGGGGGATGTATTAGTATTTAGTGCCATTAGCTACCTTAAGCAAGAGGTAACAGTAAGCAGCAGCACTGTATATACCATAACCCTTTTAACCGATTCAAAAAGCCTTACCGAAGTAGTAGTAACGGCTTTGGGTGTTAAAAGGTCCGAAAAATCGTTGGTTTACGCTAACCAGGTAGTTAGCGGCGATCAGCTTACCGCCGTTAAAAGCGATAACTTAATAAACTCCCTTAACGGCAAGGTTGCCGGTGTAAACATTTCGCCAAGCACATCGGGTGTTGGTGGTTCATCTAAAGTGATTTTGCGTGGTAGCAAAAGCATCCTGGGTACCAATCAGCCTTTATATGTAATTGATGGTGTGCCAATTACCAACGTGTCAAATGCCAACGGGCAACCTAACGGCACCTATGGCGGTTCGCCCGACGGTGGCGACGGTATCTCCAACTTAAACCCGGATGATATCGAAAGTATGACCGTGCTGGAAGGTGCAGCATCAGCGGCTCTTTATGGCAGCCAGGCAGCCAATGGTGTAATTTTGATCACCACCAAAAAAGGTAAAGCAGGTAAAGCCGAAATCAACTTTTCTTCTTCTTTTACCAGCGATGCAATTTCCTACAAACCCAAGTTTCAAAATGAATATGGCGAAACACCAAGCGGTAACCAAAGCTGGGGCGCAAAATTATCGACACCGGCATCTGCCGATAACGTGGGCGATTATTTTCAGCACGGTAATAATTATACTAACTCTATTAACTTTTCGGCAGGTTCTGATATCGCGTTAAGCTATTTTTCTTATGCCAATACTACTGCCGATGGTGTTCAGCCGGGCAATAGCCTAAAACGTAATAACTTCACTTTCAGAGAGATCGGCCATTTCCTCAATAATAAATTAACCGTTGACGTAAATACAAACTACGTTAATCAAAAAGTAATTAATACGCCGGGTGAAGGTTTCTATTTCAACACGCTGCCTGGCTTGTACCTGTTTCCGCGTGGTGTTGATATCACGCCGTATAAAACTAATTACGGTATCCCGCAGGTTTCAAGAAACGGCCTGTTAACACAAAACTGGATTGCAAACGAAGATATTCAGCAGAACCCGTGGTGGATAATTAACAAAAACCCTAATTTTGGCGTACGCGATCGTTTAATAACAAACGCCAGTGTAAAATACGATGTGGCCAGCTGGTTAAGCCTGCAGGCGCGCGGAAACCTTGACCGTGTATCAGATAATTACGAGCAAGATTTGTACGCTGGTACTAACGCTGTATTAGCAGTTGCGAATGGTCAATATTCAGTAAGTGCAACCGCCCTTACGCAAATGTATGGTGACTTCATTGCCAACTTTAAAGTACCGATGAAATCTGATTTCAAAATTGATGGTTTGTTAGGTGCAAGTATCACCGATGATAATACCGTTGGAACCCTGGACGGACCAGGTTTGGGCCTTTCCATCCCGAACGTATTTATCCAGCAAAACGTGCTTACTTCTACCACAAGTAACGTATCAACATTGCCGGCCTTTCACAACCAGGTGCAGTCTATATTTGGCAGTGTAAACTTCTCGTATAAAAATTGGGCATATTTAACCGTTACTGAAAGAAATGACTGGTCATCGTCATTAGCATTTACTTCAAACGAGTCATATTCTTATCCTTCAGTTGGTTTGTCTTTCATCCTGACCGATATGTTTAAACTGCCACAGTTTATTACTTATGCAAAAGTGCGCGGATCGTATGCTGAAGTTGCTACACCGGTTACACAATATACTACCAACCCAATTAACTATTTGGCTGGTGGCGGTTCGGTTACCTTTAACAGCGTACAGCCCAATCCAGAGTTGAAGCCTACCAATACAAAATCAAAAGAAGCAGGTTTAGATTTAAGGATGTTTGAAAACCGTTTAACTTTTGATTTTACCTGGTATCTGTCAAATAGCTACAACCAGTTTATCCAATACACTCCGGCGTCTTCTACCGGCTACACTGTTGGTTATCTTAACGCTGGTAACATCCAAAATTCAGGTGTCGAAATTAAGTTAGGATATGATGTTATTAAAGAAAAAGATTTCGGATGGAATACATCATTTAATTACTCGTTCAACAAAAACAAAATCATCGAACTTAACCCAAGTGCACCAACTGCTCCAATTATCTTAACAGGTGCAGGCGCAAATGCTTACGAATCAGTATTGCAAAAAGGTGGGTCTTATGGCGATATTTGGGGTGTTAAATTCGAGAGGAACGCCAGTGGCCAAATTATGGTAGGTGACAATGGTGCCGCTATTAACGATGGTACTTTTGAAAAAGTAGGTAATGCCACTCCTAAATTCCAGTTAGGTTGGTCAAACTCGCTGCACTACAAAAAGTTATCATTTGATTTCTTAGTTGATGGCAAATTTGGCGGCCAGGTATTATCCATGACAGAGATGCTGTTGGATAGCTATGGCGTATCAGAACGCAGCGGACAAGCCCGCGACGCCGGTGGTGTAACTGTTAATGCTGTTGACCCAAGCGGAAAAGCTGTTACCAAAGTAGATGCTGAAACATGGTATTCATCTGTGGGTGGCCGTTCGGGCATTGTTGAGCCGTACATTTACAGCGCAACTGTAGTAAGGCTTCGCCAGGCATCATTAGGTTATACCTTCCCTGTTACAAATAGTATGGTAAAAAGCGTTAGGTTCTCCCTTATTGGCAGCAACCTGATTTATTTTTACAAGAAGGCCCCTTATGATCCTGAGATCACTATGTCTACCGCCAACGGATTATCCGGTGTAGACGTATTTAACCAGCCTACTACCAGGAGATTTGGAGCACAACTAAATGTTTCATTTTAATTAATAGTTTATCTTAAAAATATTAGTGATGAAAAAAATAACTATAAAAAACAAAATAGTCGGTATCGGCACTTTGAGTAAGCTGGTACTGATGGCTGCTTGTTTCATGATACTGGGAGGCTGTACCAAGAATTTCGAGAAAATGAATACCGACCCCTCCGGTGTAACAGATGCAGAATTACTTCCCGATTTTAATAATATCGGTTTATATTATCCCGGCATTCAACAACATATTTTTGGCGAAGAAGGTGATTACCAGCTTTGTCAAAACCTAAACTCTGATGCTTATGCAGGTTACTTTATGTCGCCCGATCCGTTCCGTGGCAACATCAATAACCAAAGCTATTCATTGGTTGATGGCTGGAACTCGGATGTTTACGGCATGGCATATGGCCAGGTAATGGGTCCAATAAACACCATCGCCAAAAAAGGCACACGCACTGCTTACCCTCACTTTTGGGCAGTGGCCCTGGTATTACAAGTACAGGCCATGAGCCGCGTTACCGATTATTACGGCCCTATCCCTTATAGCAAGGTTGGCCAGGGTGCTACTACCCCTTATGATTCGCAGCAAGCGGTTTATAACCTGATGTTTGCGCAGTTAGATACAGCTGTAACAAATTTCAAGACATACATAGCTGCTAATCCGGGACTTACTCCATTTGCAAAATTTGATATGGTGTATGGCGGCAGCTACCCTGAGTGGCTAAAATATGCCAATTCGTTACGTTTAAGGTTAGCCATGCACATTGTGAATGCTGACCCTGCAACTGCTAAAGCACAGGCTATAAAAGCTATTAGCGATGCGGGTGGCTTAATTACTACCAATGCCGATAATGCCACGCTTTCGGGCTATGGTTACCACAACCCAATTTGGTGGATTGGTACCAGTTGGACAGATTTAGCAGTGGGTGCATCGTTAACTTCGTATTTAAATGGATATAATGATCCGCGTACTTCTAAATACTGCTCTCCGGCAACAAGTCCGGCAAGCATAGCAGGTCAGTACGTAGGCATCCGTGTAGGTACACCTGTTGGCGGCAAACCGATGTACGATGGTTATTCGTTACCTAACTTTAGCGTTATAAGCGAGTATACACCGATGATCATGATGAATGCTGCCGAAGTTTGGTTTTTGAAATCAGAAGCTGCGCTAAGAGGCTGGACCGCTGAAAGCGCACAGACAGATTATGAAACAGGCATCAGTACTTCAATGGCACAGTGGAGCGCACCAATCGGCAGTTATTTGAGCGACAAAACCAGCACACAGGCTGACTATGTTGATCCGCTTACTCCTTCTGCCGGTACCCCTAACGCAAGCATTAAGGCCATGTCGAAAATTACGATCGCCTGGGATGCAACGGCTACTAACGAGCAGAACCTGGAGCGTATAATCACCCAAAAATGGTTGGCTAATTATCCTTCGGGCGGCTGGGAGTCGTGGACTGAATATCGCAGGACAGGATACCCAAGATTGTTCCCTGTTGTTGTAAATAACAGCGGCGGTACCATCAGCACCGATTTGCAGATTCGCCGTATTGCTTACCCATCCACAGAGTATACCAATAACGCAGCCGCTGTTGCTGCAGGTGTATCTTTACTTGGTGGTGCCGATAACGGAGGAACACCAGTTTGGTGGGATACTAACAAGGGGAAAGCTGTTCCTGTAAACTTTTAAACTTTTATTTTCAATTGTAAACCAGACTACCGGTTTATGCCAAAAAGAGGCTGCCTCACAAAAGAGCAGCCTCTTTTATTTTTAACCCCTCAGCTTTTCTCTGTCGCATATTTCTTAAAGCCATCCAATACCGCCTGGCAAAATTCCTTTTGCATGGCGATGGGTTGGCTGTTGTCTGCTTCAAAGGTTTCCGTCAGCTTCACGGGGTTCCCTGCGGTAAATGTAATGGTTGTGCTCCTGCCATCGTTAAGCCTGTGGGTTATTAGTTGGTGAGTAATCACTTCGTCGTAGGTGCCGGTGTAGTCAAAGTTTACGCTGCCGTCTTTCAGGGCCATGGCAAACAGGAATTTACCCCCGGGTCGCAGGTCGTTTTCTACTCTAACCGTATGCCAGTCGGCGTTGGGGCTGTTCCATTGTGTGATATCGGCCGGTGTGGTCCACAAGGCCCATATTTTTTCGATGGGAAGGTTTATTTCAGTTTCTGCGCACAGATAAATTTTGTCGGCTTTATTCATGGTGTTTTATGCGTAAAGTACAAATGTAGCTTTGGCCGCGCTGCCATACACGGTGCTTGCGCGACAAAACAAGGGGGAAATTGCGCCCGTCACCGAGCTTACCTCAACTCCTTTATCACGTCCCCTGGTGTCAATACTGTCACTTTCATCCGTACCTCTTTGTCAGGATTGCCATCCTTATTAACGTTAACCGCTGTTATTTTATCGATCCAATCCATCCCTTTAACAATTTCGCCAAATACGGTATAGTTTTGATCTAAAAATGGGGTGCCGCCAATGGTACGATAAACGTTACGTTGCCACTCGGGGAAACGCACCTTATTCTTTGTTTCTATAGCATCCAGTTGTGCGTTGGTCCAGGTGCGGCCGTCAACAATATAAATCTGCGTGCTGAATGATTCTTTGGCCGCATTGCCATCGCGGCCCATAGCAAGTACGCCACGTTTATGATATAACGAATCGTTAAACTCAGGTTTGATCCATTTTTGCTCGGGCTTTAAAGTTTTCCCTTTATCATAAAGTGAATCCGGGTCGCCGCCCTGTATCACAAAGCCTTTCAATATCCTGTTAAAGGTAGTGGCATCAAAATAATGACTTTTTACCAGGCGGATAAAGTTGTCGCGGTGTACGGGCGTTTCGTTATAGAGTTTAATAATACAGTAGCCCTGCGCCGTTTCAATTTTTACAAACTGATTTTTTTGCTGGGCGTTGATGGTAGTTATTGCCAGCAGAGAGACGGCCAGCAGCAGCAGCGTTTTTTTCATTTTCTAAAGTAATAAAAATGCAGCTATCACAGTTGTGCAAACAAATAATATAAAAAAAAGTAAAGAAATGTTGAATGTTAGTTTAAAAAGCCCTGATATTAATCTATTCATACACCTAAATACTTTACTTAATGTACTCTATTAAGACCTTTTTTTACTTTTTGTAAGTCGCAACAGTAATATAAGCAGCTTTGGTAAATGGATTAAACCCGCCGGCACCAATGTTATTCAATATAATCACATATTTATATTTAGCATCATTGGTCATGATCGTTACTGGCGAACCTACTACCAGCGTTGTTAAATTTGTTAAAACCGTATTGTCAGGGAGCGTTAGTGCGTTAACATAAACAGTTTGTAGGGGGGCATTTAAGTTGTTCACTCCAATTTGTAAAGTATGATTAAAAATCACGTAGTATCCTTTTTTACACCAATAGGTTTCCGGTGTGCCCTGTATTTTATAATCATCCACTACCTGAGGACTTATTGAGGGGGTTGCATTCTGGATATTTTTTATCGCCGCCGCATCGATGCCTCCGGATATAGGGTTGTTTCGCGCTACGGTGTCGTCGATGTTATCATCGAACTTCATTTGGCGCGTGGGAGCTATTGTTTTTTTAGGATTATTATCAATTCTTGCCTGTGCAGCAAAAAATTCTAATTGTGTTTTCGAAAGGCTATTTTGAACTTTTTTTGCCGAACTGTCAATATCGGCTTTGGCTACCGAGCTTATGGTTTGGACTGCAATTTTCGAAAGGCTATCTATACTATGTGCAATTCCGTCACGAAGTACATCTGTTGTAACGAATGGCTTTATCCAAACCAAATAACTTAACTGAAAAGCAGGCTTAGTGTCAAATTTCGTTGTGATAGCCGTAATCAATTTCGAATCGGTATCCATACGCTGCAAATCAAGTAAACTTTTATTGTGTTCGCAGCTTATTAAGTTTCCAAAAAGGCCGAGCCCTATAATACCTATGAGCCATTTGATCAATTCGCATTTGGTACATGTGTCTTTCTTATCAGGATTTTCTTCAATTTTGGGTTCCGAAACTTCTGTTCGCTCCTCCCCATGGTTAGCATCGTCGATCATTTTAGTAAGGATTAGATTTAATTCTGAAATATTTTGATAAATTTAAATCAAACAGATAGTATTAAAAACCGTATTTATACGGTATTTAAATAAAAACAATAGTTCTTGCAAAATTTTCGGAACTGCAATAGGCTTCTATAGCAGTTACTCCTTTCTCGAGCGCCATACCGAGTCATCAGATAGACAAAAATTGTTTTCAACTTCTACACCCGGTCGAAGAAAACTCAGGGTAAAACAACTATTACAAATTTTTCTGCAATCGATTGCAGAAAAATACTACATTTGTTTTACAACCAATTAATAGAAAAAGTTATGTTCAAATTGCACCTAAAACTGTTCATGCTCGCGGCGGCGGGCCTGTTATGTTTCATTCAGGTTTCGGCCCAGCAAAAGCCGCAAAAAATAAAATACCTGTCCGAGCCATTAATCAAAAACATTTACACAGCCGATCCTTCGGCGCATGTGTTTAATGGTAAGATATACATCTACCCCTCGCATGATATTGATGCCGGCATCCCGGAGAACGACAACGGTGATCACTTCGCTATGCGCGATTACCATATCCTTTCGCTCGATGCTATCGGAGGTCCGGCTACTGATCATGGCGTGGCGCTGGATATTAAAGATATTCCGTGGGGAGGCCGCCAACTTTGGGCGCCTGATGCCGCTTATAAAAACGGCACTTATTATCTTTACTTTCCGCTAAAGGATAAGAAGGATATATTCCATATTGGTGTAGCCACCTCCAAAAACCCTGCTGGTCCGTTTAAAGCTGAGCCAAAGCCAATGGAAGGCAGTTTTAGTATCGATCCGGCCGTTTTCACGGATGATAACGGCTCAACTTACATGTATTTCGGCGGTATATGGGGCGGCCAGTTGCAACGCTGGAAAGACGGCAAATACGCGAACGACTCAAAAACCGATTTACATGCCGACAATTCACCGTCCATCAATTGCAAAGTGGTTAAATTAAAAGGCAATATGCTTGAGTTTGACGGCCCGGTGCGCGATGCAGTGGTTTTAGATAGCGCAGGCCATCCGTTGCTGGGCAAGGACCACGACCGCCGGTTTTTTGAGGGCTCGTGGATGCATAAATACAAGGGTAAATATTACTTTACCTATTCCACCGGCGATACCCATTTCCTGGCCTACGCTATAGGTAAAAGCCCAATGGGGCCGTTTACTTACGCCGGCCATTTTATGCTGCCGGTTCAGGGATGGACCACCCATCATTCGATTATTGAGTTTAAAGGCAAATGGTACATTTTTTACCATGATGACGAACTGTCGGGCAAAACCAGTTTAAGGAATGTAAAGGTTACGCCTTTGTATCATAATGCAGACGGGACTATCAAGATGATTAATACGTTTACGGTGCTAAAATAAAGTTTGAAGGATTTTTTATTAGCTATCCGACCTCAGTCGGTTTCGGATAGCTAATAAAGATATTTCTTTAGAAATCTGCACAGCATCCCCTACCCGACTCCAGCAGGAATAAATTAAAAATCTACTCAAAAACCGACTGTCATTGTTGCACGAGGTCAGTACCGGATTCGAACCGGTACAATGCGGTTTTGCAGACCGCCCCCTTACCATTCGGGCAACTGACCGTTAGTGGAGAACCCGGGTAACGATCCCGGATATTCGGATTTTCAGTCCGGCGCATACACCATGTTTGCTAATTCTCCTTTCATGCGCTATTAGATTTGTCAACTTTTTAAAAGTTCACAAATCGTCCTGTACCACGGTGGAAATAAAAGGGCTTGAACCTTTAACCGGCACCGTATAAGGGTGTTGCTCTAACCATTGAGCTATATTTCCAATAAAAAAACCGCCGTCTTTTTCAGACTTTAGACTTAAAAACTAAAGACTCAAGACTTCTCAACGTAGGGTAACCCGGACTCGAACCGGGAGCCTCATGCTTCCAAAGCACGTAATCTGCCAATTGATATACTACCCTAAAATTTCACTCTAAAACAAAAAATCCCCTTAGAAATATCTAAGAGGATTTACGTATCTTGTTTATGTTAAGTCAATACATAGCCTATCCCCTCTGATAAATCAGTTGCGGTATAAAGCACGGTATTGTTGTTCTGTTCATGGCACAATGATACACATTATTTTAATAAATAAAGAATTTCTTTAAAATATTTTTTTATTACATAATCGTTTTGCCATCTGTGATAGTCTGCGTTGTTTTTGAACAAAGTACCGCGCAGAGTCCGCTTCCGATTTAAGGTAACGCATAAAATGCAAAATCGCTAATTCACCAGTCGTTCCGATGGAGCGTAAAAACCTGAAAAATGCACGTCCCATCAAGATGCCTGGTTGGTAGAAATTGTAAAAAAATCGCGTTTTACGTTTCCATCAGAACGTTTGGTGCTATTGAAAATGCATTCCGAGACGTTCATCTGCGACATTCAGACGGCTGAGTTTTATGGGTTAACTTAAAGCTTCCGAAGGCCCCACGGGAAAGCCCAACACAATTCAAGTACAAATACTGCTGTACACCAGCGTAGTTACACCTATATAAGTTAGGTTGTAATACTTTGTAAATCAAGTGGTTTAACGCTTGGCCGGCCTTCGCGTAGCCGCTACTTTTACTCCCCACAGGGAACAAGCCGAAAACCCACATAACGCCCGGCAGGGCGTAAATGAAACAGAGTAGCAACCCGGATGCCGAAAAGGGTGAACAGAGTAAGCAAACCATACAAAACTTATTTATCATGGAAACTAAAAGAACATTTTCAAAAGAACGCGTCATCACTGTGGCAACATCCTCTAAATTAACCCTCGATCAAACTTTGCAGATAACCAAAGATGTACTGGGCCATGTAGGATGTCCGCATTGTTTTTCGGGCTTTAAATTTAATTTTACCGATGAAGGCGAAATGATCAATGCCCGTTTAAATGTGGACGGTCAAATAAATGTTTCATCCTTTTAAAACCTAAGCGCTTTGAAAAACTTGAATGAACTCGGCGTAGGACTGGTGTATTTTCAGGGCTTTGAGCGCTTTTTGGAATCGCATTCATCGTTAATTGATATAGTAGAAATTGAACCGCAAACCTTTTGGTACGACAAAAATGATGAATGCGCTTCTTTTAAATTTGACGAAGCAGTAACCGGCTTTCTGCAACATTACCCCCGCCCTAAGCTTTTCCATGGGGTAGGTTACCCCGTTGGCGGCACCTGGCTTGCCCCGCAGGCCCATTTTAATACCCTGAGGCAACAGGCAGAGACCCTGCAGCCCGAGTGGATAAGTGAACATCTCAGCTTCAATATTTTTACCGAATACGGCGCCGACGTCAATTCGGGCTTTTTGCTGCCGCCGCTGCAATCATCAGCAGGCATAGCAACCGCTGTAGCCAATATACAACATTACCGCGCGGCAATGGACCGTCCGTTTGCCTTTGAAACCGGCGTAAACTATTTGCAGCCCCGCAAAAATGAAATACCCGATGGTCTGTTTACCGCCAAAATTGCCGAACAAGCCGACTGTCATATTTTACTCGATTTACACAATATTCTCACCAACCAGCGAAACGGCCGGCAATCCGTTAAAGACTTTGTTAATTCGTTGCCGCTTGAGCGGGTGATTGAACTGCATGTAGGCGGCGGCATCTATTATAAGGATTATTACCTGGACGCTCACAGCGGCCCGTCTGACGATGAGCTATTCGGCATATTGGATGATGTAGCAGGCATGTTACCCAACCTTAAAGCGCTGATGTTTGAAATTAATCCCGATTATTTAGTAAAAGTTCCCGAAGCGGCCATAACAGAGCAGTTGATAAAAATGCATCGAATTTGGGATAAACGGGGGCGCTTGCTTAAAAAATCGATAAAGCCTGCCCCAGAAAATACACCATCATTTAACGAAAGCCTATCAGTACCCGAATGGGAAACTACCCTCGGCAACCTGGTTTTGGGCAGAGTGCCCCAGTTTGCTGCATCACCTGTTCAGGAGCCAACGCCCGTGCTTACTGACGAATTAATACAAGACCCGGGAATAACCATTATAAAAGACCTGATTTTTAACTTTCGCGGATCGGTTTTGGTTACCGTACTAAAACTAAGTACACGGCTACTACGTCTGTCGGTTGGCGAGGCGGCTTTTAATACCTGCATCAACAACTTTTTTGCCAGCGCAGTTCCCGAATTGCTACCCGTAATAGTAGCCACACAATTTTTTGAATATGTGAAAGCAAACCAACTAATGGGCCCGCGCCTGCAAAAAGTGCTGGAATACGAGATAGCTGCTATCCATACCGCAATAGACCAGCAACCGCGCACTGTCAGCTTCGATTTCGACCCATTGCCGCTTTTAGCCGCTTTGCAGGACGCACGCCTGCCCGGCGGGCCTGTGGTGAAACGGCCTGTAAATCTCCAAATAGTATCCGACCAGGCGGTGGTGACTCACGAACAACTCAATTTTAGCCCCGTATTTCACGTTTGAAAAGGCCCGGTTAAATTTTTTTTAAAATTTATTTTTACTTTTCATCTAAACGGCTTATCTTTGCAATCCCAAAATAAGGGGAATTATTAAGCCGAAAGGTATAATAGTTCAACAAAAAGGCCCGTTCGTCTAGGGGTTAGGACGTAAGATTTTCATTCTTGAAACAGGGGTTCGATTCCCCTACGGGCTACGAAGCCGCTTTGCGAAAGTAAAGCGGCTTTTTTTATTTTGTAATGATTGGTTCATTTCAGAAAATAACATGGCGAAGTTTTTTAAAACACCCGATCAAATAGCCGCTTTGATGCAGCACTGGTTCTTATCTTATTATCGTGAGGATATAGATTTCTTTTCGGGTTTGGAGACTTTCACCTTTTTTGATCTGGTGCATGAAGACCTTCGATTGAGACTTCTCCGGCGCGTAAATTTAGAGGAGAGCGAAAAACCCGTATTCCTGCTTAATTGCGATAATGACGTGTTTGTATTGAATACGACCCATAGATTTATAAGGGTTGGTGAAACTGATGTTGAATCTTTTTTTTATACGGACTTTGACTGGCACGTTGGCTATAAATCAATAGCAATTACGATAAATGGAAAGTTAAAAGGAGTTAAGTCGGACGGATATTTTGCCGAGTTTGGTTTGAGAAAACACAGCGGCGAAATTGTATATTGGCTGATCCCGACCGGAAGACGCGGGTTTGCTTTTTGGAATGTCACAAAAAAATGCGCTCTTATAGGGAGAAAATATCTTTAACAGGTCAGTTGAAAGCTGCGAACTTTTCGACCAGTTTCCGGCGGGCCGGGGCTCCAGCGGGGCGGCAGCGTTCCACTTTTACATTTTTGGAACAGGTGGCACATTGTGGAACACGCTGATTATCAGGCGTTCCATTTTTGACCAATGGGCAATATTCTGTAATGTATTGATAGTCAGGCGTTCCAAATTGCAACCTTTTAATGCATCATTGTAACTTATTTACTATCAATACATTAACGAAAAACCGGGGAATTTCTTACACACTTCTACCGGTCTCGTACGGTTATGGGTTTACACTTTAAGGATTAATCCTGTTTTAGGTTTACACTTAACTCTTGTCGTTTTTTATAATTTTTGCTGCATCCTTTTTTAATCACCGCTGTGCGAAGCTGTGACTTCGGATAGACTATTCCTGTAGGCCTACTACAGGGTGTTAAGTTTGCCGCTGATATTTTCTATTTAAATTGGCTGATGAACCTAAGTGGGCAAACATAATCATGGCCCGGTATTACATACTACCGGCATAGTGCGTCCGCAGATGGATGCTACCCCCGCCAGTTCAAGTGTCCACACTTGAACTCATGAAATTTTGAGCGTCCACGCTCCTGTCGATAAATTAACGTGGCATCATGAGCGTGGACGCTCAAAACGTTATTCAGCCAAGCGGGGACGCTTGGCTGGGCGGGTGAAAATAAATCTTATTCAGAAAGACCTCTTTAAAATTTAAGTACCAATACATTAATTCATTAACAGAATAATTAATTTAAATCCAATCCGAATAATTCATCTACTTACTATATATTTGCTCTACAACCTTCATTATCACAATGAAAAAAATTACCTTATACAATGTTATTACAAACGAGATAAGAACCGATTCACGGCTTAATCCCTTCAGTCATGATTTTGACCCACACAAGACTTCTGGCATCATAGATGCTGCAATTGCCGAACATTATAAAGGCCTGGTCGAATATGATCCAGATGGCGCGAAGCTTGCCGCCGGATTAAATGATCTGAATCATCTTTTTTTAGAGTTATACGGAAAAATCCGTGACGGACTTGCTCAAACCGGTTTGAGTACCGCAGAGCTCATAGAAATGACAATTGCCACCGCAAATTTTTCTTATCTGAATTTACTTGCCGAGCAGGGCCGTCAAGCCGGGCAGCGAGATGGCGAAATTGATGAAATGAGTCGATTCGTGAAGGGGGATTTTAAAAACATGAATGGCACTTCAGTCGGAGCTACTGATGTAAGTGATTCCATTAATGACTCTGCGGTTGAAGTTATCAATATTTTATTAGAGGTGAATTTTGAACAAAAGGAAGGTGTTCGGCTGGCCAACGGCAAATTAACCACATTGGTGATGAATGCGATTCAAACCGCATCGATTCTCGATGGTTTGAAAGAAAATTTTAATGAATGCATTTATGAAACGGCAACGGTTAAAGCCGAAGCTGATTCTATACTCATCGCTAAATTACCGGAAATCTATTTTAAGATTATGCAGGCAAACCGTTTGCGCCAGCAAAATCAAAGTATGGAATATACCTTGACGGGTTTACAGTTTCCTGAATCCGGGCTTAAAAAACCGGATTATAAGATTGAACAGGGGAAGGTTATTTTAATAAAAAGTGACCAACCGGACCAGCAACGTCTTGAAACCTATGTGCTATCCCAAATGGTCACATTTAATGATCACTTGTTACGCGCAAAACTGGATAACTATGACCAATACCGGGTAAAGGACATTGTTCGCCTGGTTACCTTATTAAAAATTTATTTCAATTCATTTGACGGTCCTCAAATAACTGAGTCAGCTTCCAAAACCCAAGACTACAAGGCCATACCCTATAAAATAGAAAAGGCAGCGCTCACAGATTTTCTCCAGGTACAAAGCGGTTTTGATAAAAGTTTGGTTGAACAATTTTTAGAATCAATGAGTCAGCCTTTAGGTCAGGATATGGACATCTGGCTAAAACCACTCATACAAAATGGAGATGACTATTTTTTCCTCCTTGGGTCATTAGGCGGCGGGCATTTGACTTGCCAGTTTGATAGTCTCATTGACAGCTTTTTAAGTCCTGCAACTCAAAAAGCACTGCTTAGAGAAGAAGTGAAGCAAGAAATGAATGGCAATAAAAACACATTGAAATTTATTGATACCCAACCTATTTCAGCGGAACTTCAGAACGGAGGTCTATTGGTGTTTCAACTCCTGAAGCAACTATTGGTAATTGAAGTTATACCTACCAGAATTCCACTTAACAGCCAAGCCATAGCGGATGAAATGGTAAAAATAATAGATCGCTGTGATGCACTTGACCAAAACTGTGATGCCATCAAAAAAAATATTAAACAGCTTACAGGAGTAGAAAATTTAACTGTCCGTGGATTGTTGCTGACAAACCATGCCATATTTAGCGGAATTGGTGTAGGCAGTTACCCGGTTATGGACAAAATTCTATTGGGTAATTATGTGAATACTGGAAAATATACCCGTGCTATTATAATTACTGGGGACGTTAAATTACAGAGTGATACGCTGGCGTCTTATCCTTATTATCATGACGATGAATCATTTGATAAGAACCTGCTATCATTTATGTATCATCCGGCACCTGTTACCGAGATCCTACGGAATCTACAAATCAAAAATTTCCAGCTTACACCGGCCGGGCTGAATCCCGTTGTATTTACCCAACATGCAGAATTACGACCCCTGCGAAATAGTATCGATGATTTAGTCAAAGAATTAGAGGATACCTTAAAACAGCTTTACTATTTTCAAACAGACTATGATAAAAAACCAGAGGGTAAACAATTTATTGAGGACAGGATCTTATTTCTAACACCTATTACCTTTAGTTTTTTTGCCATAGATCGTAAGAACAGAGAATCGCGAATGGTTCTTCTGGAAAATTTCAGGAAGGTGGGTTTTGATGGAATGATCTATCTGATCACCAATCTGGACCGTTCCCTAATGCAACTAAGCAAAAAGAAATTTATAGAGTCTAAAGAGGTGGAATATCCACCAACCGACCATAAAAAAGCGAGGCAGCAAATGGATGAGCTTGCAGATCATCTAGAAGGTGACGGAAAGCCCCTGTTGATTAGTCCCTCAACTTTTGAACCAGTACATAAGCTAAGTGAAGCCGACAGGGACAACCTGGTAGCCCACCTCATCAATGCCATAAGTGCGTTTGAGCCAGCAATCTATACCGATGATCAATTTGATGCGCTCTTGCTTTACTTAACCCTTACAGCTGGATTGGGGCATGGTATAGAAAGATTTGAAAAGGATATTTATTCCTCATTTCTAAATGTGATTGATCTGCTGAATCATAACGGGCATCACCAGCGGGCACGCGATATCGCTGAGGAGGCATTGGCCTATTCATTTAAATATGAAACAGTGCCCGTACTAGGTTGGCTTGCTTTATTTAAATGTTTTACTGCACAAAGGAATGTATTAGATGCTGCTTTTTACGGGTGTGCCTATTTAGCTGCATTGTATGCTAAGCCGGCAATTCCTTTGCACCAGGTATTTGACGGCTTTTATAACTCCATGCTGTTCTATCGTAACTTCGGATTTTCTGCAATTGTCGACAGGATCTATCGTACCCTGTCACAGTTGCCGCTGGATACTTACGAACTACAAAAGCTTAATTTGAGTTACCTAAACTCAAAAATTGGAAATAGCGAGAGTCTCGGGGAGGCAATGGAGATAGCCCAGCAGTTTTTGGATAAGCATATTCTCGATATTATGAAGCATGGACAACAGGGTGCCATCCCCTGGACCGCCTTGATTTATAATATGGTGAATGCGGAAAATCTGGGACTCGTTATCGTTCCTGCCGCTCTCAAAATATACCTGGCTGAATTTGAAAAACAAATCGATGGGAGTACGCTGAATAACTTGAAAGGACAATTTTTCCCTAATGAGGATACCTCTTACCCATTGTTAAAAGATGCCATTATTAAATCGTTTGAAACCCGCTATGCAACTGATTTTGCAGCGGAAGTAACCAAACTGGAAATGCTTGCAAATAACGTTGCAAACATGGCATTAAACTCTGACGATGTTGACAAACTGCTGCTTTCGGGCTTTGTAATTAATGATCAAAGTCTTGTATTTCATAATGGGTTGCGGGATTTGATGCCGTCATTTGATGGCAAACAGATTAGCCCTGCTGATTTTGTAGAAGACTACGGACAGCACTTATTAGCTAATATTCCGTTACGGGATGGTCAGGTTTTGATTTGGTTATTTGAATACGCGGGCAACGTGGCAATGCTGGCTATCAATAGTGATCGTGATACTAAAATAATTCAATTGCCTGATTGGAATATGAAGGAAATGAAAAAGTGGATTGATCAGCTTCCTGAATACCTTTTTGATGATAAAAATGGTAATCCGATCAATTTTCAGGAACAGGAATATGTAGAAAATCTCAAAAAACTTGCATTTTCCCGTGTCACGATACCTTTTCCATTTGAAGAATTGCTGGTGACCTTCAGTTTAGAAATGGCATCATTTCCACCAAATCTTTTAGAGGTTTCAGCGGAGCAATATGAAATGAGCAAAATGGAAACTCATGAGGCCCCTGTAGAGGAGTATGTAATGAATAATAATTATGATTTTGTTGGCTATCACCAGCCAATAACCAATATCATATCATTGGAATACCTTGCAGTACACGGAGATACAATTCGTAAAAAGCCGGAGGAAATGACTTTGGCTTGCTGGGTTCCAACTGTCGATGGTGATATGCCGCTTTATATTGCTGAGAATAAGCTAAAACCGGTATTGGTAGAAAAATACGGAGTTAGCATTCAAAATTCGGTATATCCCAAGCCGCCATTAAATGCCAACATCAACTTTTTTGTAGCACATGGATATAAAACAGTAATGGGTTTCAGGTCAGTACATACCCGTCAGCAAGATGAGGGTCATGCGTTAGTAAATGATACAGGTGTGGCTCATGTTTTCGGATCGGGATTTATTGCAGTGGTGTTTATTTGTGATTCCGGTGCTGTCACCAAAGATTTATATAAGCAGCAATTAAACTCTTTTGTTAATGAAATACTTTCCCTTGGTTATAAAGCTGTAGTCGCGCCTTCCTGGAAATATAATCCATTAATGACGGGAATTTGGACGGAGGTTTTCCTTGAAAGCATGCAAAATGGCCTTAGCGTAAGTTTTGCGGTTCAATCGGCCAACCATGCTGCTGCTAAAAATGGATTTGATCCCCCGGTAGGATTTTACGCTCCAAACGGCTGGGCTGCTATGCATCTGTATGGCAACCCGAATCTTTATTTTTCGGATAAATCCTGAACTACAGGATACACCCAATCCTCAAAATAAACGAGCCTGCTTGGTTAAAGAATTTAACCAGGCGCTCGTTTTTATAGTACTTAATATCCCGATGTCCGTAGTTTTTCAACTACGGACAAGTATGCCCGGAGACTGTGTCTCTCCCCCTGGCGCGAATGACGCGCTGGCCTATGTGCGATTGCTTCTCGTGTCCGGCCATAGGTTAGGAAGCGTAACCTACCTACTATTAGCAATAACTAACATAGTAAAAGCTTTTCGTTCCAAATCACGAGAAGCCTTTGCCCACTTGCCGACGCATCATTCTCGCGCTTGGGGGGGATCTGTATTGAAAAAGTAAACACTGTTATGAAAACTTTAAAAGCCAAATAATTTCATGGTGTTTAGATAATCCAATCAGGTTTTCTTTATCAACCCGCCCATCCAACCATCCCCGCCTGGATGAGTGCCTTTGCGAGCGTCTTCGCTCGCAACCCAAACAACTAATTGTCGAATCAATCAAAATTCCTAAGGCCCCTTCAAATTAGCGGGCAACCTCCTTTCCTGAGCGAAGACGTTCACAACGTCATTCAGTCAAGTGTGGACAAAACCGGGCGGAGGCTACCCGCAAAAATCGGACAAACAAAAACGATTATCTTAAAATGTTCCCGATATTTGATTTGCGTGAATCTCTATACATCCCATATCAACCTCTACGACGCAGCCGCCCTGGGCATCCTATTCACCGGGCTGAACTTTGCTTTGTTATTATGGGCCACCAAAAAGATAAACCGCCCGGCAAACAGGTTTCTTGCCCTGGCGTTGGTGATGATGGTTTTGTGGATGATCCGTATCTCGGGCATCGATACACGCTTGCCGCTGCAGTTTTCGTTAGCACTCGGCCCTTTAATATATTTATACGTACTTAAATTAACCCAGCCGGAATATAAACTAAGCTCAAAAAACTTGCTGCATTTCATCCCGGCATTATTGGAGCCGTTTATATTACCCAACCCTGTATTACGGTTGCTTACCTTTATTTCGGTTATAGCCTACCTGTATTTTTCGCACCAACTCATCCAACGTTTTTATCATCGCCAAAAATTTACCGGCGGCGACCGTTACCGGTTCGAGTTGCGGTGGCTGCATCGTCTGTTGGCTAGTTTCGGGCTATTGTGGCTGCTATGGGTACCGCTTGCCGCTGCAGTTTATTTTTATCATTTAGGCGTGCAAACTTATTATCTTTTTTATCTCGGTGTGGGTGGAATGCTGATCTGGATAGGTGCCGCAGCTCATTCAAGGCCTGATGGTGGCGAGCTTGCAGTAAAACCCTTGCTCCCCGCCGGACTGAAGCAAAAAGGAACCTGGCTCAAAAAGGCCGTTCATCAAAACCGGTATTACGAGGACCCGGAATTAACGCTAAGTTCGTTGGCCGAAAAACTGGGTATGCATACCCACGAGTTGTCGCGGATGTTGAATACCGTTCTCAAAAAAAGCTTTAACGATTTCGTTAATGAATACCGCGTTAGGGACGTGATCGGCAAAATGCACAATCCGGCTTATGCCAATATCACCCTGCTGGGCATTGCTTACAGCTCGGGCTTCAATTCGCAAAGCACCTTCCATCGCATATTTAAAGAAATAACAGGCAAAACGCCTGCCGAATATAAAAAAGAACTGCCAACTTATAATTTGGGAGCCGGTTCACAACCGGCTGCGGTAATTTCGATGCATGAAACCACAACGCCGTGGTCTGTCGAAAAATTAATCCGCAGCTTTATGTTAAAAAATAATCTCAAAATCGCCTTCCGTGCCCTCAGGAAAAGCACCAGCTTTACCGCCCTCAACATTATCGGCCTCGCTGCCGGCCTCGGCGTGTGTCTGCTCATCGTCCTGTACGTCACCGATGAGCTCAGTTACGACCGTTACAACGTTAACGCCAACCGCATCTATCGTATCGATGAGGATCTGTACTTAAATAACACCCAGGTGTACGACGCTACCGCCTCTAAATTTATGGGGCCTGCCCTCGTTGCTTCCTATCCGAAAATACAGCAGATGGTAAGGTTCCGCAACCCGGGGGGCCTGCTGGTGAGGAAGGGCAACAATCACGTCATCGACGATCACCTTACCTTCGCCGACTCGACGATTTTCAAGGTGTTTACCCTGCCCATGTTAGCCGGCGACCCTAATACCGCCCTGAATAACCCACATTCAATAGTGATTGATGAAAGCGCCGCCCTCCGCTATTTCAACAGCACCGACGTGGTTGGCCGGACGCTGGAGGTGGGTACCAATAACCTGCCACTTAAAATTACCGGGGTAATGCGCAACATGCCGCAACAGTCCCATTTCCATTTTAGCTTCATCCGCCCGCTCCGCGAAGCCTACAACTTTAATAGCCCCGGCGACAACGACTGGGTAAGCAGCAATTATTATACCTATATACTGGTGCAACCCGGTGCCACGCGTGCCGAAATCCAAAAGGATGTTAACGAAGTGGTGAACCTGCATATAGGCCCGGCCCTACAGCAAACGTTCCACCGCTCGGTGGCCGACCTCGAGAAAGCGGGTAATCATTTCAGGTACAACCTTACCCCCCTAACCGACATACATCTGCATTCCAATAAGTCGGATGAGTTGGACGCCAATACCAATATCCAGTACGTGTACGTCTTTTCGGTCATTGCCGTGCTCATCCTCCTTATCGCCTGCGTCAATTTCATGAACCTCAGCACCGCCCGCTCGGCCAACCGCGCCAAAGAGGTGGGCATCCGCAAAGTCATTGGCTCCACAAAAGGCAACCTTATCATCCAATTCCTTACCGAGTCCGTCCTGCTCAGCCTCTTCGCCCTTATACTCGCCCTCGGCATCGCTGTGGTGCTGCTGCCTATGTTCAATCAACTTGCCGGCAAATCGCTCCATCCCGGCGTACTTTTTAGCGGCCGGTTCCTGCTTTTCCTCATTGGGTTAGTGTTGTTGGTGGGCTGTTTAGCCGGCAGCTACCCGGCCTTATACCTTTCCTCCTTTCAGCCTATTCAAGTATTGAAAGGAAAGATGGCCGCGGGCTTCAAAAGCAGTTGGCTGCGTAACAGTCTGGTAGTGTTTCAATTTTTTATTTCTATTGGCCTCATCGTAAGCACCCTGGTCATCTACCGGCAGTTGCAATATATCCGGAATAAGGAAATCGGTTTCAATCGCGATCAGGTACTTATTGTGCACAATACCTGGTCGCTCGGCCACGAGGGTACCACAAATCTTCGCCAGAGCCTGCTCAGCCTTGCCGCGGTAACCGATGCTACCGTAACCAACGACCTTCCTACCAATGGCGGCAACCAGTACCGTCAGCCAGGCTGGTTCCGCGATGCCTCGCTCGACGTTAAGAAAGCCACCCTCATGACCACCCTTAGCGTGGATGACCGTTATGTCCCCACCCTGGGTATGCAGGTGGTAAAAGGCCGCAACTTCAACCTGGCGCAATTTCCTACCGACTCCACCGCCATCATCCTCAACGAAACCGCAGCAGCGATGCTCGGCGCGAAAGATCCACTCAATATGCTTCTCTACAATCGGGCGGATGAGCTCAACCCCGGCAGTGAATCGGATCACTTCAAGCCTATGGCCTTTCATGTCATCGGCGTTGTAAAGGATTTCAACTATAACTCCATGCACGACGAGATACACCCCCTTATCATGATGGCCAACATGTATAACTATGGCAGC
>JABDBM010000009.1 GCA_013288685.1 Bacteroidota bacterium
ATTTATTTTCCTTCAGGATTTCCGGTCTACCTTAATTCCTGCAATCGCCGTACCTGTGGCAATTTTGGGTACGTTTTTCTTTATGTCGATATTTGGATTCTCGATTAACCTGTTAACCCTGTTTGCGCTTGTTTTGGCAATCGGTATCGTGGTAGATGATGCCATTGTGGTCGTCGAGGCGGTACACGCCAAAATGGAACACAAACATTTGGCGCCAAAGGTTGCCACTGTTGAAGCTATGCATGAAATTACCGGCGCAATCATATCCATCACCCTGGTAATGGCAGCCGTGTTTTTACCTGTTGGTTTTATGAGTGGTTCTACCGGCGTTTTTTACAGGCAGTTTGCCTTCACCATGGCCATAGCCATTATGATATCTGCCGTTAACGCGTTAACTTTAAGTCCTGCCCTGGCAGCCTTATTTTTAAAAGATAAACACGAAGACGGCAGTGCCATCGCATCAAAAAAATCATTCAGTCAAAAGTTTTATGCCGGTTTTAACAGTAGCTTTAGCGCAATTACCAACCGCTATGTTGGCGGCTTGAAATTCCTGATGCGTAACCGTTGGGTAGGCATCACTGGGCTGGCTTTAATTACTTTGGTTACCGTTTACATGGTAAGCAACACTAAATCGGGCTTTATCCCTACCGAAGACCAGGGCTTTGTGGCCATCTCGGTTTCCACGCCGTCTGGTTCATCGTTGGATGTTACGACCAAAGTACTTAAACAGGCCGAAGACGAGTTGGGAGCAATGCCATCGGCAAGGTTCGTAACCGCCATTTCAGGGTTTAACTTGTTAACTTCATCCAACAGTCCATCGGCAGCTGTATGTTTTGTACTGTTAAAACCAAATAAGGACCGTGGTGCTGTAAAAGACATCAACGCCATTCAGGATATTATCCGGGGTAAATTAGGCGCCATCACCGGCGGTAGTTTCTTCGTGTTCAGCTTCCCAACCGTTCCGGGTTTTAGCAACGTGGAAGCGCTGGACGTAGTTTTGCAGGATAAAACAGGCGGCAAGCTCGATAAGTTTAGCGGCGTCGCCAACACATTTATTGGCAAGCTGATGACCAAACCGGCCATCGCCTACGCATTCACTTCTTTTAAAGCCGATTACCCCCAATTACAATTAGAAGTTAACGACGAAAAGGCCAATCAGTTAGGTGTAAACGTTCGTGATATACTGGCGACCATGCAGGCATATTTCGGCAGCGCACAGGCATCCGACTTTAACCGCTTCGGTAAATATTACCGCGTGGTGGTGCAAGCCGATATAGCCGACCGTACCGATCCGTCATCAATCGACCGCGTATTTGTAAAAAACAAAACCGGTGAAATGGTGCCGATCAATACCCTGGTGAAACTAACCCGCGTGTATGGCTCCGAAACTGCATCGCGTTATAACCTGTTCAATTCTATCGAAATCAACGCCATCCCAAAACCCGGCTATAGCTCGGGCGATGCCATTAAGGCGATAGAAGAGACAGCAAAAGAACAATTGCCATCCGGTTTTGCCTACGAATTCTCGGGCCAAACCCGCGAAGAAATAGGTTCTGGCGGACAATCGGCCATCGTATTTATGTTGTGCTTGGTATTTGTTTACTTCCTGCTATCGGCACAGTACGAAAGTTACATCCTGCCATTGGCGGTAATATTATCCATACCAACCGGTATACTGGGCGTGTTTGTGGTATTAGGCTTAACAGGCATCGAAAACAACATCTACGTGCAGGTAGCCTTAATCATGCTCATTGGTTTGTTGGCCAAAAACGCCATCTTAATTGTGGAATTCGCCGTTCAGCGCCGAAAGGCAGGGCAGTCATTAGTTGCAGCAGCTATTGAAGCGGCAAGATTAAGGCTTCGTCCAATCATTATGACCTCGCTGGCTTTCGTATTCGGTTTATTCCCGATGAGTATAGCTACCGGTCCATCGGCACAGGGTAACCACTCCATCAGTATCGGCGCCGCCGGCGGGATGGTTTCGGGCGTAATCCTGGGCTTATTTATTATCCCGGTTCTGTTTGTCATCTTCCAGCATCTGCAGGAAAAAGTTACTGGTATCCCGGTAGCGGTGTTGATGAATGAAAACGGGCACGACAAGAAAAATGGGCAGCACGCTGCACAATTAGAAGGAGAATTGATAGCGTAATGGGAAAATAACCCTTTGTCATCCTGAGCGCAGCGAAGGATCTTCTCTACCCTGCAATAGTCACTATGCAAAGTTCGGGATGTATGTCGCAGAAGATCCTTCGCTGCGCTCAGGATGACAAAAACTAAAAGAGAAATAACAAAATGAAAAATATATTCTATAAGCTCGGTTTTATCTTAGTGATAATGAGCTCATGTACCGTTTCGAAAAACGTCGAAACACCAAAACCGGCCCTGCCAGATGCATTCAGGAATGCAGCTGTTACAGCCGATACCAGCAGCATTGCTGATATCCCGTATAAAAGTTTTTTTAACGATGCCGTTTTACAAAAACTGATAGACAGCGCTATTGTAAAAAACTACGATATGCAGATAGCCCTCAAAAATATCGAGGCATCGCAATTGCTGTTTAAGCAAACAAAGTGGAACAATGTACCCCAGGTTGATTTAAATGTTACGGCCAATTCCACCCGCCCGTCCGACAATAGTCTTGACGGCTTAAGTTTGAGCCAGGACAACATCAGCACCAAACATATTGAAGATTATTCGGCCAACGTTTCCATATCGTGGGAAGCTGATATTTGGGGCAAGATAAAAAACCAGCAAAAAAGCGCGCTGGCCGCTTACCTGCAAACTAACGAGGCCCGCAAATTTTTGCAAACCAATATAGTGGCCAGTGTGGCCCAGGGATATTATAACCTGCTGATGCTGGATGCCCAACTGGATATTGCCCAAAAGAACGTAAAGCTAAACGATAGTACGCTGCGCATTATCCGCCTGCAATTCGATGCGGGGCAGGTTACATCTTTAGCCGTTCAACAAGCCGAAGCCCAGCAGCAGGCAGCAGCACAACTGGTACCGCAGTTTGAACAAGCCACCACCATACAGGAGAACGCCCTGCAAATTTTAGCCGGTACCTTACCCGGTAAAATTGAACGGAGCGCTATACTTGATCAAATGACGTTACCTGAAAATGTGCCATCGGGACTACCGTCAACCATTATAAGCCGCCGGCCCGATGTTAAAAGTGCCGAATTGGCCCTCAACATAGCTAATGCAAAGGTAGGCATCAGCAAAGCCGAAATGTACCCCGCATTGCGTATCAGCGCACAGGGTGGCATCAACTCGTTTAAGGCCAGCGATTGGTTCAATATCCCTGCGTCGCTGTTTGGCATAGTGGCGGGCAGCGTGGTTCAGCCACTGATTGATCATAAGGAACTAAAAACCAATTACCAGGTGGCCCAGGTAGAGCGTGAGAAAACCGTGTTACAATTCCGCCAATCAGTATTAAATGCCGTGGGCGAAGTATCTGACGCTATGGTAAAAATTGAAAAGCTGAAGGCTCAACAGGCCATTGCTGCCAGCCGCGTAAACACCCTGCAAAAAGCTACCGGCAACGCTAACCTGCTGTTTAAAAACGGCATGGCCAATTACCTGGAAGTAATAACCGCCCAAAGTAACGTATTGCAGAGCGAACTTGCACTGGCATCCATCAAACGGGATGAGCTAAGCGCAGTTTCTGACCTTTATCGCGCTTTAGGCGGCGGTTGGAAATAAAAATTTTATTGTGATTTGATGTGGCCTCCGGGGATTTATTTCCGGGGGCTTTTTGTAAGGCTATCAGCAACCCCTGGTTACCCGGCACAAAAAATACGAAATTGATTGTCGTTGACTTCAGCCAACGGTTCTTATAGGGTCTTAAAAAGGCTTTAGCTGCAACAATCTAATATAATTAGCCAGGTTTAACGGCATTATTTACTGTACTGGCCATTATTTGATGCTGACGATGTGATATAAAAAAAGCGCTCTTACCGAAATAAGAACGCTGTAAAACTCATTAACACACCTCTACCCCTCTGTCAAGAGCGGCGCTTCGCGCGCAAGGCCCGCAAATGGCTAAAAATGGCCATATCAAGCCTTCCGGCTCCTGCAGCCTATGTATCTATCCTTGCGTATTTGGCATTTTTCTCAATAAACTCGCGGCGCGGGCCTACTTCGTCGCCCATTAGCATGGAGAAAGTATGATCACATTCTGCAGCATTATCAATGCTGGCACGTTTCAGGGTGCGACGGGCCGGGTCCATAGTGGTTTCCCAAAGTTGCTCGGCATTCATTTCACCTAAACCTTTGTAACGTTGTATATGTACACTATCTTCTTTGCCGGCTCCTTTTAAGCGTTGTACTGCCGCATCGCGCTGTTCATCGGTCCAGCAATATTCAAACTCCTTGCCTTTTTTCACCTGGTATAACGGCGGCGAGGCAACATAAATATATCCGTACTCAATCAGCTCTTTCATATAGCGGAAAAAGAAGGTGAGTATCAGCGTGGTAATGTGCGACCCGTCCACATCGGCATCCGTCATAATCACAATTTTGTGATAACGCAGTTTGCTCAAGTTTAAGGCTTTGTCGTCCTCGGGTGTGCCTATGCTCACGCCCAGGCCGGTAAACATGTTTTTTATTTCTTCGTTTTCGTAAATCTTATGCTCCATGGCCTTTTCCACGTTCAGGATTTTACCACGTAAAGGTAAAATAGCCTGAAACTCGCGGTCGCGGCCCTGTTTGGCGGTACCGCCCGCAGAGTCACCTTCCACCAGGTACAGTTCGCATAAAGTTGGGTCGCTGTTGGCACAATCCGAAAGCTTTCCGGGCAGGCCCGATCCGCTCATTACGCTCTTGCGTTGTACCATTTCGCGGGCCTTACGCGCAGCTGCACGGGCTGTAGCGGCCAATATTACCTTGTTCACTATAAGTCGCGCCTCTTTGGGGTTTTCCTCCAGGTAATTACCCAGTATCTCCCCTACCGCCATATCCACGGCTCCCATTACTTCGTTATTACCTAACTTGGTTTTGGTTTGCCCTTCAAACTGCGGCTCGGCAACTTTAACCGAAATTACGGCTGTTAACCCCTCGCGGAAGTCATCGCCGGTAATTTCAATCTTCATATTCTTCAGCAAGCCCGATTTATCGGCATATGCCTTTAAAGTACGGGTTAAGCCCCTGCGAAAACCGGCAACGTGTGTACCACCCTCAATAGTGTTGATGTTATTTACATACGAATGTACATTTTCTGAATAGGTATCATTGTACTGCATTGCCAGTTCAACCGGGATGCCCTGTTTCATGCCATCCACATAAATAGGTTCTGCAATCAGCGATGGCCGGGTACCGTCAAGATACTTAACAAATTCGCGTAAGCCGCCTTCTGAATAGAAGTCTTCGGTTGGGTGGGTGCCGTCTTCGTTAACATCGCGCTCGTCGGTTAACGACAAACGGATGCCTTTATTTAAAAACGACAGTTCGCGCAAGCGCGCCGCAAGCGTTTCGTACTTATATTCCGTAGTTAAAGTAAATATCTCCGCATCCGGCTTAAATATAATAGTTGTACCGCGTTTGTCGGTTTCGCCAATGGTCTTTACATCAAACAAAGGCTTCCCCTTTTCGTATTCCTGTGTCCATATGTGGCCGTCGCGATAAACTAAGGCTGTTAAATGGATGGACAATGCGTTAACGCAACTTACACCCACACCGTGCAAACCGCCCGATACCTTGTAGGTATCTTTATCGAATTTACCACCGGCGTGCAGTACAGTCATTACCACCTCCAACGCCGATTTTTTTTCTTTGGTGTGCATAGCGGTTGGAATACCGCGTCCGTTATCCGAAACTAAAATGGAATTATCTTTTTGGATTACCACCTTTATGTCGTCGCAATGACCGGCAAGGGCCTCGTCAATGGAGTTGTCAACAACTTCGTAAACCAAGTGGTGAAGGCCCTTTGAACCTGTATCGCCTATGTACATCGAGGGCCGTTTACGCACCGCCTCTAAACCCTCTAAAACCTGTATATTATCTGCTGAGTAATTTGATTTGTCCTGATTTTCTTCGCTCATATCTGGTTAAAACAATAACCTTCAAAAGTACGAAATTTAACCCGGATTAACGTTAATGTTGATAAAAATGGCACGATTTAAACACACATTGTAAAACATTAGGATACTTGCACCGAAAGTTTATCTTTGTCAAAATTTTTTTAATTAAATAATAACCACTTCTTGTGCAAGCGCGCAATAAAAACCAAAAGATCAGAATGAAAACTACGGCTTCAATTTTTACAAAAATCACTTTAAGTGTAGTACTTGCCGGGAGCTTAGCCGCCTGCAACAAACCCGCCGCAAGCGGTACAACCGCCGCAAGCACTACCGTCGCCAATAACGAAACCATTGTGTTTGTTAATCAGGACACATTATTAAGCAAATACGATTATGCTAAAGATGTAACCAAAAAGATGCAGGATAAGGGTAAAGCGGCACAAACCGATTTACAATCAAAAGGGCAGGCTTTTCAGCGTGACGTTGCCGATTATCAAAAAAATGCCAACACCATGCCTGCCGATCAGCGCCAAACGAAGGAACAACAGCTGCAACGCAAACAACAGGAACTGCAAAGTTACCAGCAAAATGCTACCGCCGAATTTCAAAATGAACAAGCAAGCGAAGGTGGCAAGGTTTATGATAAAATTGCCGATTTTGTAAAAGGATACGCTAAAGAAAAAGGATATAAACTGGTGCTTACCTATTCAAAAGCTAACCCAACCGTGTTATATGGCGATGCAACGTTAGATGTTACTGCCGATGTAACTAAAAGATTAAATGACGCTTACGCGAAAGAAAAGAAATAAATTAAATGTGCAGATTTCAAATGTGCGGATGTGCAGATGAAGATGCATTTAAAGTAAAAAACCTCAACTTTGCAGTTGAGGTTTTTTTTGTTAATAAATTTTGATGGAAGCGCAAATACACGAGGAATTTATGCGGATGGCAATTGAGCTGTCGGAATATAATATTAAACAACGCCAGGGCGGCCCATTTGGGGCGGTGATAGTAAAGGACGGCGTGTTGGTTGCTAAAAGCGCCAATAAAGTTATAGCGCAAAATGATCCTACCGCACATGCTGAAATTTCGGCCATCAGGCTGGCTTGTTCCGAACTGGGCACATACGACTTAACAGGTTGTGCAATTTACACCAGCTGCGAACCTTGCCCCATGTGCCTGGGCGCCATTTATTGGGCACGTATTAATAAAATATACTATGCCAATACCAAAGCCGATGCGGCCACAGCGGGATTTGACGATCACCTTATTTATAAAGAAATGGAATGCGCAATGGAAAATAGAAAACTTCAGTTTGTTCAGATGTTGCGGGATGAGGCCTTACCTGCCTTTAAACTTTGGGGAACCGTTTAAAAAGCATTGGCATCACCTGTAAAGGAGTTTCTTATTGTTAAAACTATAATTTTTAAATCCAACAAAAACGACCAGTTTTCAAGGTACCACACATCAGCTTCAACCCGTTGTAGCATGGCGTCTACGGTTTTGGTTTCTCCCCGCAGACCTTTAATTTGCGCCCAGCCGGTAATGCCTGGCTTCAAAAAATGCCGCACCATAAACCTGTCAATCAATTGCGAATATTGTTTGGTATGTCTTATCATGTGCGGCCTTGGCCCTACAACGCTCATATTACCTTTCAATACATTAAAAAACTGAGGCAGTTCGTCCAGGCTTGTCCGTCTTAAAAATTTACCCATACGCGTTATACGGTAATCATCGCGGGTAGCTTGTTTTTTATCAGCATCTTTATTCACCTTCATGCTGCGCAACTTATAGCATTTAAACGGCCGGTTATCACGCCCCGATCTTATCTGGGTGAAAAACACAGGTCCGCGCGATTCCAGTTTTATCAGGATAAACAGAATAGGAAAGAGCCAGCTGAAAATAAATACAATAACGAATATGGAAAACGAAAAATCAAAAAAACGCTTGATCGACCGGTTTAGCAAGTTTTCGAGTGGCTCGGTACGTACCGAGATAATAGGTATGTGCCCAAAACTCTGGATATAGGTAGGCTTTTTGGCGTAATCATAATACTCAGGTACCGATTTAAAACGGATCAGGTTTTTATCGGCATCAAACATCAATTGCTCAATGGTTGCCGTGGCCGATACGGGCAGGGTACAAAAAATTTCGTCAACCTTGTTTGTCAATACATACGAAATACAATCAGCTGTGCCACCTAAATATAAATGTGGTTCAATAGTATTATTCGGGTCATCATCAAAAAAGCCAACTGCATTATAGCCCATATCGGGGTTTTTTTGAAAATAGTTGTACAAATCCTGACCAATTCTTCCGCCACCTACAATAATGATATCCCTGGTATCAATCAGCGCTGCGCGGTCACTTTTACGGATGGTTAAAAAAATGAGCTTCCACAACCCCAATAAAAATCCAAAAAGAGCTAAAGTATAAAATAAGTATTGCCTTGTAATAAAATATGCCTCGGTGCCTATTAATATAAGGATGGTAAAACATATAAAGCTTACAAAAAGAAGATAGGTGCGGATAACTCCCCGATATGTTTTGATAGAGTCCTTATTTAAAACCTGCTCATACAGCCCGGATATATTGGCCGAGAGCAGCCATACCAAATTAAAAACCAATACAATTGGCAAATATTTCCGGTTATTAGCCCACAAAAGAGATGAATTATCGATAATAAAATAAGTAGTTAACATACTTATATTTAGTATACAATAATCAATTGCAAGATTTAATGCCTTAAAAAAAGCAGTATGTCTGTTTATCATTCAAAACCGTAGATTAAAAGTTAACACAATTACAGCAACTTTGTGCTGAAAAGCCCAATAGCTGGCTATCTAATTAACTTTTCAATAAAATAAAGAGTCAAATCTATTGTAAAATTTCATTTTTTCAATTTTATGACTGTATTATTTGCAATTTTTAAAAATGGTTATTATACTGTTTCATTCCGTTGATTTGTTTGAAGGTTGTGATGGGATGAAAGAAACAGCCTGACAGGGGATTAATATACTTGAACCATTTGTATTAAAAAACTGCTTTTCCGGAATGTATCTCCGGAAACCCTGATTTATACCTGATAAGTTTGGGCTCTTTTTTAAATAAGAAATTTGCATAATTTTAAATACTGTATCAATAAATTGTTGTTTCAATAAGGGTATAGTCAAAAATATACATTTTTATTAAAAGAAAAGAATTGTTCTTAATACGATGTGTCATCCGGTACATCGGCGCACTCTTCTTTACACCTGCAAACCAGTATTTTACAGCTAAAATCGTAATAATTTAGTAAAATAATAAAAAGCCGGATTTAGCTTTCTTTTTTAAAAAAATCATCCTTTAATTCATCAATTTCCCGCCTGTCCCTTTTGGTAGGACGTCCAGCTCCCCTATCGCGCGTTAACAATGGTGCATGGAACATTGATTTAAAAGCGTGAGTTTGCTCAACCGGTGTTACATCTTCGTAAAAGTTAATTACTGTTTTCGCATCGGCACGGCTTTCGAGCAAACCGGTAACTTTTACCACCTTTTTTTCAATTCCTTTTGATACCTGGTAAATTTCCCCAATTTTAACCTCGTGGGCAGGTTTTATATTTTGGCCATCAAGCTTTACGCGCCCGGCCTTACAAGCATCAGAAGCCAGGGTGCGGGTTTTAAAAATTCTTATCGCCCATAAATATTTGTCTATTCGTAATTTTTCTTTTTCTGGCATGGCACCGGCAAATTTACAATAGTATTTATAAATTATAACCGTAACATTAAATCAACTCAAACAATTTCCCTTAAAATTTCTTTAATTTGCCAAAAGTTTTATTTACTGATGCAAGACCTAAAAAAATTAATTGAAGACGCCTGGGAAGACAGGAACCTCCTCCGCTATATTGAATATATTACTGCTATAGAAACGGTTATCGAAAAACTGGATAAAGGCACCATTCGCGTAGCCGAAGTAATTGGCAATCGCTGGCATACTAACGACTGGATTAAAAAGGCTGTTATCCTGTATTTTCCTACACGGCAAATGGAAACCATTGAGGTTGGCCCCTTTGTTTTTCATGATAAAATGAAGCTTAAAACCGATTACGCCCAAACTGGTGTACGCGTAGTACCACATGCTATAGCCCGTTACGGTGCTCACCTTGCAAAAGGCGTTATCATGATGCCAAGCTATGTTAACATTGGCGCTTATGTTGACGAAGGCACTATGGTTGATACCTGGGCAACTGTTGGCTCATGCGCGCAAATTGGCAAGCACGTTCACCTAAGCGGTGGCGTAGGTATCGGTGGTGTTTTAGAACCCGTACAAGCTGCTCCGGTTATTATTGAAGATAATTGCTTTATTGGCTCGCGCGCCATTGTAGTAGAAGGTGTTCACCTGGAAAGCGAAGTTGTATTAGGCGCCAACGTGGTACTTACTGCATCAACTAAAATTATTGATGTTACCCACGAAAAACCTATTGAATATAAAGGCCATGTACCGGCGCGCTCGGTGGTAATCCCCGGCTCATACACCAAAAAATTCCCTGCTGGTGAGTACCAGGTACCTTGCGCTTTAATTATAGGTAAACGTAAAGAATCAACCGATAAAAAAACCTCACTGAACGATGCTTTGAGGGAAAATAATGTGGCGGTTTAGTTAGAGATCAGAGGTTGGAGATTAGTGATGAGTTAAATCATCTATTGCTATTCTCCAAACTCTAACCTCTAATCTCTTACCTCCAACCTCTCCCATGAAAATACTAATCAGATTGCCAAACTGGCTCGGAGATGTGGTGATGAGTACCGCCTTTGTTGATGCGGTAACACAGCTTTACCCCGAAGCCAGGGTTGATGTGATTATCAAAAAAGAATTAGCTCAAATAGCTTCGCTTATTCCCGGTTTACATACGATACATCCATTTTCAAAAAAAGAATATAAAGGCTTGGGCGGTGTTTACCGTTTCGGCAAGCTACTACAGGACGAAGAATACGATCTTTTTATTAATCTGCCAACTTCCATATCCTCAATGGTGATGGCCAGGGCCACCAGTGCAAAAAAACGAATTGGATTTAAGAGTCCCGGCGGCTTTTTCCTGTTATCTAACACCTATAAAAAGCCTTTAAATGTTCACCGTGTTGATGAATACGTTGCATTAATTGAGCAATTTACCGGAAAATCAGTTAACAGCAGGAAGGTGACGCTGAATGTAAATACACCATCGGCAATAAACGCAAACCGAATTTTAATTAACTTTAATTCGGAAGCTGAGTCGAGAAGGATGCCCGTTGATAAGGCAAAATCCATTATTAATTTACTCACCCGCACATTTACAGAAACTACGTTTACTTTTATAGGTGCGCCCAAAGAATCCGCCTTTGTTGAACAGTTGATAGATGGTGCAGCAAATAGTTGGCGTTTAGAAAACCTTGCCGGCAAAACTGATTTGGTGGGGCTGGTTAATTTAATGGCTTCTTCAGCCGCTATACTAACTACCGATTCGGGGCCCGCCCATTTGGCCAATAGCACCGGCGCGCCAACCATTGTTTTATTTGGCGCCGGTAATGAGCACAATACCGCCCCCTATAACCGGCAAAATTTAACGATAATCCGTTATGGCGCACTGCCTTGCGAACCCTGCGTTAAAAATACCTGCAAACTATATGGCATACCAAAATGTATGGAAATGCTGGAGGAATTACGGATTGTTGAAGCGCTGGCAACCTATTTGCCCATTTGTTAATGCACAAACCCAATGGCCGTTACTTATATGCTTCGACGGACGTTACCCGTCGCTGACAGATTGCGCCCTTTCAGAGCTTGCCGACACGTTTTATAATTTGTTGGTAAATAGCATTGCATTCTTTCAATAAATCTTTATCAAAACCACTTATTGTTTTAGCAGTTGGGCTAAACTGTTCGTATTGACCAACAGGTGCATCAATATTTAAATTTTCGAAAAGCGTAGTCACTACCTCCCTGGGCTGTCTGCAAAATGCTTCGTAACTAAAAAATATCACATTATCCGTACCCTGACTAAGCGCATATTGATAATAATTCCTCCAGTTTACCAGCCAAAAATTAATATCAGTTTTGCTATAATCAGCCATCTGGCCAAAAGTACTTTCATCACCTAAAAAGAAAGATTTTTGATTCAACCCAAATTCAAAATGCCCAAGCCAGTTCATATAGTCCAACGAAAATCTATCTTCTGACTGAATCTTACAAAAATGCTGGTGTTGCGCTAATAGCGAGGCAGCCTGTTGCAACGGTTCCCTGTACGGAATGATAATTTTAGCATCGGGCATGCACTTTTGCAGATATGGCAACCGTAAAATATTGTTGTTATTTTTTGAAAGATACCGCCCTTGTTGTGCGTTGTCTGCACTCAGTAGTACGTTATTAACATAATCTTTAAATTTATGGAGTACGCTGTTGCCGATAGGATACAATTGTAAACGATCTTTAAAGATATATTTTTCGCCGGTAAATACCTTCCAAAAAACTTCTTCAAAGGCCTCAGGGCTATCGTAACTAACCATAATCCCATCCTGATGTGCCCGCTCTCGGTATTCTACAACTGGTTTTGTAAATGTTAACCGCTTCCAGGTATTAGGCATTAACACAAATGGCATATCCCGATAGGTTAAAGATCTAAAAAGCCCTGTTTCGTGCAAATACCGCGTCAGCATGGTTGTGCCCGAGCGTGCAAGGCCGGATATAAACACAGGATTACCGCTAAAAACTTTATTTTTCTTGTTGACGACTGCGTTTTCTATATCAAATGACATTTCGGCAATTGCCGGCGATTGCAGTGCCATGCGGTGTAATAGCTGTGAAGAGAAATTATACGCTGATTTTGACATGCAATCTAACTCGGTGCAATCTCTTTGTTAAAGAATAAAATACATTTCATTCCTCTTTTTTACCTCTAAACTTCCTGATCACCATTTTAACGGGATACCAGATAATGGCAAAAAATGCCAAAAAAATTGATGTTAAAAACCCCATCACGGCTGTTATAACATCGCTCCCCAGCCCTGGCCCAATATAGCTAAGCACAATTGATGTATTGGCAATCATAAAAATCAGTTACTTCTTAAAAATGTGAATTTCTTAAATTCATCCTTACTTATAAACCTCGACCACGAAAGTGCTGCAACGGTGTGCTGATCAATCCGGTCAACATACTGCCATACAATTCCCTTTGCATTGGCCCTTAACAATCTGTTATTATTGGTTTCCTCAATAAATAAATCGCCATTAGGCAAAAAATCCGAACGCCCTTCACTTGGGGTTGCCACGTTTGCTTTTTTAAAAAACGCTGTATACGGAGTTTCGGTTTTATTGGTGCTAAAGTTAATAATATATTCATCATTGTGGCCGTTTGTCAGCCGGTCGTGTCCAAAGTCGCGCAGCACATCGTTGCCAAAAACACCTATCTTATCCAAACCAATAAAATTAACATCATGCTGGCTTAACCATGGGCCGGTTTGCAGCCATAAAACTTTATTGGTAGCTGGCCGGTACAAAAGCACTGTGCTGCGGTTTCGCAAACTAATCAGCAAGTCGCCTTTCTTCCAGTATTTACCCGGTGTTAATGCGGGCATAATATCATTAAGATGCAGCATATCGCGCTCATAAGTACCAACACCCAGCAACAAATACCGGTAGCCGTTTTCGTCTAACAGTTGCGCTACCGACTTTTGGTAAAGTAATTTACCTTCCGAAGAAACTTCCGTTAAGGCATCGTCCTTATAATTATCTAAAAAATCAGGCAAAAATGCCGATGGTTTAATTACCGATGGCGTCCAGATATTTCCATCAGCATCAAGCTCAACCGAGTGATGAAACATGCCGTTTACCGCCCATACCAATTTCGAATTTCTATCAATTTTCACCAGCGGGGATAATACACAATTAAAAACCAGAGAACCATCTGCCGAAAGTAATGGATGATAGAGGCGTATATTATGTTTATTCAACTCGGGCCAGTATTTATTTTGCTTAGCCCTTAATTTTAGCAGCTCTTCATAATTTGGCGCCCATTCATGCATCACCTTTTGATCAGATAGCCTGATTAATTTTGCTACCGACTGGTCTTTTGCTTTATCGTAGGTTGATAGTAAGACGTAATTGCTATCAATGTAGTTATTTTCCGTTTTAAGGCCGCTGATACCAGGAAACATATCGTGGCCCATAAGCGTACTTTTCTGTCCAATTTCTTTAAAACTTTCTTTTACCAAAGTTGGAAACGAGGCGGTTTTGATAATAAAACGGTCGGTTTTTGACTCAATGCGGTGCCTCCCAGTTTCAATCTTCCAAACCAGCCATCCAAATGTGAGGGTGATAATCAGCGAAAACCATAGCAGCAACAATACTAACCATAGGGGTATTTTTTTATTCATGGATACGGCTAAAAGACAAAGTTACGCAATATATTTGCACCATGCTTAAAGACGAAGTTGCCAAAGCTTTAAAAGTTTTACAGGATGGGGGCATTATTCTATACCCTACCGATACCATTTGGGGCATAGGCTGCGATGCCACCAACACCGAAGCCGTAAAAAAAATTTACAGGCTTAAACAACGTGATGAAGCCAAAAGCATGATTATTTTGCTGGATACCGAAAATAAGCTGGAGAGCTATATCAGCGATGTAAACCCATTAGCGTATGATTTAATTGAATATGCCGAAAACCCATTGACGTTGGTAATGCCCGGTGCCAAAAACATATCACCGGCCCTTATCAGCAATGATGGCAGCGTTGGTATACGTGTAGCCAAACATCCGTTTTGTGAGCAATTGATACAACGTCTGCGCAAGCCCCTGGTATCCACATCGGCAAACATTAGCGGAAGCCCCTCGCCACAATATTTTTCGCAAATACAAGCCGAAATAATAAATGGAGTTGATTATGTAGTTGATATTGATCAACATGATATGGAAATAAAAAATCCGTCGACCATTATGAAATTAGCACCGGATGGCAGGTTTGAGTTTATCAGGAGATAGAGGTTGGAGATTAGAGGTTAGAGGTTAGAGGTTAGAGGTTAGAGAATAGAAAAAACAATAACTCGGTATAATCGCAAAAAAATCACTGTAATCAATCTTTAATCGGTGTAATCACAAAAAAATAAAATCACCGTAATCATTCTTCAATCGGTGTAATCCCCCAATAATATGAAGCAGCATCTGCAACATCCAATATTTTCTATTATATCAAGGCTGGTTGCCGAACAAAATTTACAGGTTTATGCCATTGGCGGTTTTGTACGCGATTTGTTTTTAAACCGGCCTTCAAAGGATATTGATATTGTTGTGCTTGGCGATGGGATACCCTTTGCCGAAAGCGTTGGCCGCAAATTAAAAGTAAAAGTATCCGTATTTAAAAACTTCGGCACTGCTTCGCTAAAATACAACGACCTGGAACTGGAATTTGTAGGCGCCCGCAAAGAATCGTACCGCCGCGATTCACGAAAACCGATAGTAGAAAACGGAACGCTCGACGATGACCAGAAACGCCGCGATTTCACTATCAATGCGCTGGCTGTCTCGCTACATCCCGATACATTTGGCGATCTGTTAGACCCATTTAACGGCATTGCCGATATGGAACAAAAACTAATCAGAACTCCGCTAAACCCTGTTGAAACTTTTTCGGACGATCCGTTGCGGATGATGCGCGCCATTCGCTTTGCAACCCAGTTAAATTTCAGGATTGATGGTATTGCTGTAGCTGCCATAAAAAGTACCGCGCAACGGATCAGCATCATATCCCAGGAGCGGATAACTGATGAGTTGAACAAAATCATCTTATCACCGGTACCTTCCATTGGTTTTAATTATTTGTTTGATACCGGTTTGCTACACCTCATATTTCCGCAGATGACTGCCCTGTACGGAGTGGAAATTATTAACGGTAAAGGACATAAGGATAATTTTTACCATACGCTGCAGGTTTTGGATAATATTTGCGAAACTACCGGCGACCTTTGGCTGCGCTGGGCAGCAATTTTGCATGATATTGCCAAACCGGCTACTAAAGCCTTTGAACCTGGCCACGGCTGGACGTTTCACGGTCACGAAGACCGTGGCGCACGCATGGTGCCTAAAATATTTACCCAGCTAAAACTACCACTTAACGAGAAGATGAAGTTTGTGCAAAAAATGGTGCAGTTGCATTTGCGGCCCATTGTTTTGGCACAATCTATAGTAACTGATTCGGCCGTGCGCAGGCTATTATTTGAAGCCGGCGAAGACATTGATAGCCTGATGTTGTTGTGCAAAGCAGACATCACTACCAAAAATGAATATAAAGTAAAAAAATATCGTAACAATTTTGAGCTTGTTCAACAAAAATTAAAGGATGTTGAAGAGCGAGATAACCTGCGCAACTGGCAGCCGCCGGTAACTGGTATTGATATTATGGAACTTTTCGGCTTAAAAGAGGGAAGAGAAGTGGGTATTATTAAAAATCAGATACGCGAAGCGATACTGGAGGGCGAAATTCCGAACGAACGGGAAGCCGCAATGGCCTTTACCATCGCCAAAGGCCAGGAAATTGGCTTAAAAGTTGTGGGGAAGGAATGAAATTTCGGATTTCGATTTCGGATTTATTTGTTTGGCCTGTAATTTTTAGGACCTGGAGACGAATAGATTGCCTGCTTTCAAACTCAGCAATCGAAACTCCGAAATAAAAGTAAATCCAAAATCGAACATCCGAAATCCGAAATTCACCAAAACATTATTATTTTTGTAAAAATCTACTAAAAAATGGCACTATACAGATTCAGGATTACTTTCGAAGACTATGACGATGTGATTCGTGAGATTGATGTGAAATCAAATCAAACATTCGAAGATCTTCACCGGGCAATCCATCAGTCAACAGGCTATAACTCGGAGTATCCTTCATCATTCTACATCAGTAACGACCAATGGATGAAAGGCGAAGAAATTACCTATTTGCCTAATCAAAAAAGGATTAGCCGCGGGGTGCCATTGATGGATAAAGTAAAGCTGCTAAGCTATATTGATGATCCACATCAAAAATTTTATTATACTTTCAATTTCGACCGTCCATTTGATTTCCATGTGGAGCTAATGAAGATTATACTGGACGATGCGCCAGGAGTATCTTATCCTGCAGTTATAAAATCGGTAGGCGAAGCGCCAAAACAATTTGGCAACGTAATTACACCACCACCCACAGCGGCAGGGGTTGATGATTTTGATTTCCTGAACGAATTAGCGTTGGACGAAGAAGATACCGACGATTTTTCGGAAGTTAACGAAAGCGGCGAAATACTGGAGAAGAAACCGGACGACGAAGAGGAAGACGAATTCAGCGCCGAATTTTCTGACGACGATGCTTTTGGCGACGATGAGAAGATGTCGGCCGAGGACGATTTTTAAGCAGTTCGTAGTTGATGGTTCATAGTTCATAGCCGAAAAGTTCATAGATCATAGTTCATGGTTCATGGCATAGAAAGTGCTCACTGCTATGGACTATCATCTATAAACGTCTTTGAACCATGAACTATGAACCATGAACTCCCCACGCTAATCGTAATTGCCGGCCCTACAGCTGTTGGCAAAACAGCGGCGGCTATTGAATTGGCTAAGCACTATAAAACCGTTATCATCTCGGCCGACTCGAGGCAGTTTTATCGCGAAATGTCTATTGGTACGGCAAAACCATCAGACGAGGAATTGGCAGCAGCACCGCATTACTTTATCAATTCGCATTCTATAACCGAACCATTTTCGGTGGGTGATTTTGAAAAACAGTGCCTGCAATTGCTGAGTGAGCTTTTCCTAATCCACGACAAAGTAATTATGGTTGGTGGTTCAGGCCTGTACATCAAAGCTGTATGCGAAGGCTTTGATGATTTGCCGACAGCCGACGCCGGTGTTAGAGAAAAGTTAAATATCGAGCTTGCCGAAAATGGCATCGTCTTCTTGCAGGAAAAACTAAAAATCGCCGACCCTGAGTATTACGATCAGGTAGATATTAATAACCCTCAACGCATTATCCGGGCTTTGGAGGTATTTGAAAGCACGGGCAATCCTTTTTCATCTTATCACAAAGCGGCCGCTAATCAACGCCCCTTTAATGTTGTAAAACTGGCGTTAACCATGGACAGGGCCGCACTTTACGAGCGTATTAATTTGCGCGTTGACGAAATGGTGAAACAAGGCCTGGTTAAAGAGGTGCGCTCACTCCTTCCCTATCGGCATTTAAATGCGCTTAACACCGTTGGCTACAGCGAACTATTTGACTACTTTGACGGTAAAACCAGCCTGGAAACGGCGATAGAACTTATTAAACAAAACACACGGCGCTTCGCGAAACGACAGCTAACCTGGTTTAGAAAAGACAAGGAAATACGATGGTTAGAGGCTGGGGAAATTTCGGATTTCGAAATTTGGATTTCGGATTTATTTGCCTGAACCATGATTTTTAGAAGTTAAGGATTGCCACGATGTTAGCAATCAATTCCTGCTATCCTTTAATCTTTTAATCAAGCAAATCATGGTTCAGACAATCGCAAATCCTAAGAAAGCAATGTTTCCAAATATGCGCCGTACCCGCTTTTAATGTACTTGGCAACCAGCACTTTTAATTGCTCTGCATCAATAAATCCGCGGCGGTAAGCTACTTCTTCAATACATCCTATTTTTGTAGCCTGCCGTTTTTCAATTACGCGCACATACTCCGAGGCATCGCTTAATGAATCAAATGTGCCGGTATCCAGCCAGGCAGTACCTCTGTCCATTAAGCCAACATGCAGATTGCCTTGCTCCAGGTAATACTTATTTACATCGGTAATTTCATATTCGCCCCTGGCAGATGGTTTTAGGTTTTTGGCAATTTCAATTACGGTGTTATCATAAAAATAAAGCCCCGGCACCGCATAAGTTGATTTGGGTTTAACAGGCTTTTCTTCAATCGAAATCGCTTTAAATTCACTGTCAAATTCAACAACGCCATAGCGCTCGGGGTCGGCAACTGGATAAGCAAAAATGGCAGCTCCATCTACATTATTAAAACTGCGGATTAGTTCGCTAAAGCCGCTGCCATAAAATATATTATCACCCAATATCAGTGCAACTTTATCATTACCAATAAATTTTTCGCCTATTACAAAGGCCTGAGCCAATCCGTTTGGCTTTTCCTGTATGGCATATTCAAAGGTGCATCCCAGTTCCTTGCCATCGCCTAAAAGACGCTTAAAGCTTTCATTATCTTCGGCTGTAGTAATAATTAAAACTTCCCTTATATCAGCCAGCATTAAAACTGATAGCGGGTAATAAATCATCGGTTTATCATAAATAGGCATTAACTGCTTACTTATCGCCCTGGTTATAGGATAAAGCCGGGTACCCGAGCCACCGGCCAAAATAATTCCTTTCATAGCTGTGCGTTAATTGTTGTTTTTTAGCTTATTAATGCAAGTTATCAAACTATCGCGCCAATAAGGAATTTCTATGCCAAATGTTTTCTTTATTTTGCTTTTATCCATTACTGAATAAGCAGGGCGCGTTGCCTTTGTAGGGTATTCATCTGTACGTAGTGGAATAGTTTTCACAGCCGTACCCGAAATATCAAATATAGCCTTTGCAAAATCATACCACGAAGTTACCCCTTCATTACTGTAATGATAAATGCCATAATTGGTACTACCACTGTTAATGATATGCAATATACAGGCAGCCAGATCAATAGCATAGGTGGGTGTACCTACCTGATCGGCAATAACCCGCATCTCGTCTTTTTCGGCGCCAAGCCTTAGCATGGTTTTAACAAAGTTATTCGCATATTCGGAGTATAACCAGCCGGTACGCAGTATGAAATATTTTTGCAATAAAGCTACTACAGCATTTTCTCCATCCAATTTGGTTTCTCCGTAAACACTTATCGGAGCCGCCTCATCTTCTTCCGTAAGCGGTTTAGCCTTATCCCCCTTAAAAACAAAATCAGTTGATATATGGATAAGTGTTGACCCATTTTCGGCACAAAGCCTGCACAAATTTTCAACGCCGGTTTTATTTATTTTTAACGCCAGATCGTACTCATCTTCGGCCTTATCTACTGCAGTGTAAGCGGCGCAATTAATACTAAAGGCTGGTTTATAGTTGTCAAAAACCTTTTTCAGCGCATCTACATCAAGGATGTTGGCCTCCGCTTCTGGCGGGAAATAAATAGAAGTCATCCCTTCCTTCTCTGCCAGATGCCTGAAACATTGTCCCAGCTGCCCTGACGCACCAAAAACTACTATATTTTGCATATTTCTTTTTTTTGAAGATGGGTAACTTCTAAACTTAGTGGTTCTATAACGGATTGGATGGGTACTTAATCACCCCCCATTATTTTCTACTCTGCGTACGTTGTGCCTCATCTGTAATCTCTGTGGTTAATTTCAACCATACAGAACGTCATAAAGCCAACTTAGTGCTGCTTAATATTATTTGATCTTCGACAGAAAATCATGATAAGCCAGGCCTATTCCTTCTTCCAGCTCAATGGTGTGTTTCCATCCTTTGCTATGAAGTTTCGAAACATCCATTAATTTTCGCGGTGTACCGTCTGGTTTCGAGCTGTCAAATTCTATTTCACCTGTATACCCCACAACTTTCTTCACCAATAAGGCCAGGTCTTTAATGGATATGTCCTCGCCGGTACCAATATTTACCAACCCAGGTTCATCATAATTCTGCATCAAATAATAGCAGGCTTCCGCTAAATCATCTGCAAATAAAAACTCCCGTTTGGGCGATCCTGTTCCCCAAATGGTAACTGATGGTGTATTTTGTTCTTTGGCTTCATGAAACCTGCGGATTAAGGCCGGTAATACGTGCGAGTTTTGCGGATGATAATTATCATTATACCCATACAAGTTAGTAGGCATTACCGATATAAAATTACAGCCATACTGATCGCGGTAGGCATCGCACATTTTAATACCGGCAATTTTTGCTATCGCATAAGGTTCGTTGGTTGATTCAAGCAAGCCCGTTAACAAGTATTCTTCTTTTAAAGGCTGGGGGGCCATTTTAGGATAGATACAGCTCGATCCCAAAAACATTAGTTTTTTTACGCCGTTTAAGTAAGCATTATGGATTATATTATTCTGTATTTGCAAATTATCATACAAAAATTCGGCGCGATAAGTATTATTGGCAACAATCCCTCCTACTTTGGCGGCCGCTAAAAACACATAATCGGGCTTTTCAGCGGCAAAAAAATCCATTACCTGCTGTTGGTTCCGCAGGTCGAGCGTATCTGAAGTGCGGGTAACAAAATTATTAAAGCCTTCTTTTACCAGCTTTCGCCAAATAGCCGAGCCCACCATTCCACGGTGACCCGCGATATATATTTTCGCGCTTTTTTCCATAATTCCAAATAATAATAAACGGTATTATTTAACAATTTGTTAAAGCTATACCTCCAATATTTTTTTGTGCAAATATGCAACTTTGCCGATAGCAAATGACTAAAAAATTATGATTATTAACCGTAAAGTAATCATCTAAAATTAAAAAAGAAAGAACGCATCCCTCATACCATGCGCGGCGTATTGCCGATTTTCGATTTCATTTCATTAACGTAATTTTTTTGTTACATTTACCGAACAAACAGCACGCAAAACCGCGTATTAATACCCCACCGATATGCCGACAAAAAAAGAACTCCGCTGCCGCAAATGCCAAAAAGAATACAGTTATAGGCTGTCCCGAAATTGGTTCATAAAAAACGTCTTATTTTTTCTACCACTACGTCATTACTTTTGTTCATACTGTAAACGAGGCAGATACATTTGGATTAACGAATAATTGTTTGCGCCCGTTTTTTTTAATGCCATAAAGTGGTTAAAATTGTAAAATGGCCACATCAAACAAGCGGGTTTTAATTTACAGGCTCGGCAGCCTTGGTGATACGGTAGTTGCGCTACCTGCTTTTCACAAAATACGCGATACTTTCCCCGATGCTGATATTACACTTTTAACCAATCATCCGGTAGCGCAAAAGGCCGCTCCATTAGAAAGCGTTTTAGGAAGGGGTTATTTTTTTAATAGTGCCGTTAATTACCCTATCGGGACGCGGGATATGCGCGTGCTTTATGCCCTTAACAGGCATATCCGCTCGCTAAATATCGATGTGTTAATTTACCTTACCAGCGCCCGGAAATCAAAAACTGCGTTGGCATCCAGGTTAGCGGTACTTCGCGATGAGTGGTTTTTCCGGTTGGCCGGGATAAAAAAGATAATCGGATTACCCAAAGGCAACGAGGATTTTGAAGTTTGCTTTGATCCTAATACCCAGCGGTTTGAATGGGAGGCCCAAAGGCTCGTCCGGCGGCTCCAGCTTTTAGGCGCTATTCCGCTCGAAGAAGATCACTATTGGGATCTTCATTTAAGCAACGAAGAATTGGAAACAGCAAAGGAGGTGCTGAGACCCTGCGAAGCTGAAAAACCCATTTTTGTAATTAGCACTGGTACCAAAAGGCAGGCAAACGATTGGGAAGAGCATAACTGGCTGCAATTACTTGAGCAGTTACAAACAGTTTTAACCGGATGGCAACTGGTAATAATTGGCGCAAATGAAGAAGCGGCACGAGCCCATAAATGCCTCGGCGCCTGGGGTGGAGCTGGTATTAACTTATGCGGGAAGACCGCACCCAGGGTTTCGGCTGCAATTTTAAAACAGGGGCAGGTTTTTATAGGGCATGATAGCGGCCCCATGCATTTGGCTGCTTGTGTTGGCACGCCATGCGTAGCTATTTTCTCGGCCCGCAATTTCCCGGGGCAATGGTATCCAAGAGGAAATTTCAATAAGATTATATACCACCAAACTGATTGCGCAGGCTGCGGATTGGAAACCTGCATAGTTCAACAAAAAAAATGCATATTATCAATAACTGTAGCCGACGTGAAAAACGCCGTAATGGAAATTGTAGACAACAAATTGAAAACTTACTATAAATGAAAATATTGCACATCATTGGCAGCATGGACCCTGTTAGCGGCGGCCCCTGCCAGGGAATCCGCAATAGTAACCCCGAGATGGTACGTTTAGGATCGAGCCGTGAGGTGGTTAGCCTTGATGACCCTAAGGCGGCTTTTTTGGGCTCTGATGATTTTCCTATTCATCCCTTGGGGCCTGCTAAGGGAATGTGGCAATATACTGCCAAGTTAAAACCCTGGCTTATTGCAAACCTTAACCGGTTTGACGTAGTTATTATCAACGGGCTTTGGATATATTCAAGTTATGCGGGTTGGAAAGTTTTAAGGTTATTAAAAAAGCAAAACCTTAAACAACAAAACAGCACAACAAAAATCCCCAAGCTTTTTGTTATGCCTCATGGCATGCTCGATCCATATTTCCAACGTATTGCCGGCCGAAAGTTAAAGGCTATCCGAAATTGGCTTTACTGGCTATTCATAGAAAAGAATGTTGTAAATGATGCCGACGGAATTTTATTTACCTGCGAAACGGAACTGCAACTGGCGCGCAAAACGTTTAATTCATACAACCCTCAAAAAGAAATTAATGTAGGTTATGGTATTTTGCCACCGCCCAATTTTTCGGAGAACATGCTTACTGCTTTTTCAGAAAAATGCCCCGGGCTAAATGGGCAGCCTTATTTCCTTTTTTTTAGCCGCATTCACCAAAAAAAAGGAGTCGATTTGCTGATTAACGCCTATTTGGCATTAACCAGGGAAGCCATACGCGAAAATAAAAATATCCCACGGCTGGTTATAGCCGGACCCGGCTTAAATACAACGTTTGGCAAAAAAATGCTAAAACTTGTAAATGCTTATCCCGAACTTCATGATGCCGTATTGTTTACCGGTATGCTTACCGGTAACGCAAAGTGGGGGGCTTTATATGGTTGCGATGCATTTGTTTTACCAAGCCATCAGGAAAACTTCGGCATTGCTGTTGTTGAAGCTATGGCGTGTCAAAAACCGGTACTCATTTCAAATCAGATCAATATCTGGATAGAAATTAAGGAAGGCGGCGGCGGTATTGTGGTTCCGGATTCAATTGAAGGCACAAAAAGCATGCTTACACACTGGTTAAAGTTAACAGCCGCCGAAAGAAAACAAATGGGTATTCAGGCACTAAATGTTTTTCAAAATTACTTTCATATCGAGCCTACTTCTGCGTCTTTTTTAAAGGCAATAAACGGATAAAAAAATAGGGGTATTAATGGTTTGATATTAAGTTATATAACATTGAATTTATAGTGCATAATTGACATACTATTTTAAAATATAAAACAAACTGTATTAAAAATTACCATAAGTTTATTAATATTGTTTTTTATTTGAAAATATTAAAATAGTTCCGGTCTGTTATTGCTAATGATTAATCAGGATACTCATACGGGGCCATCATTTTCACTTCGTAACCGAATTGCCCGTTTTATATGGAAAATTGCCGGGTTGTTGCTTTTTCGCTTCTCGCCGCAGGTATTGCACGGCTGGCGTTCATTTTTGCTGCGCTGTTTCGGGGCAAAGGTCGAAAAAGGGGTGCATGTGTATCCGGGAGTTAAAATATGGGCTCCCTGGAATCTTGTTTTGGGCGAACAATGCGGAGTAGCTAATGGGGTTATTTTGTATTCGCAAGGGAAAATTTCTATCGGCCGCAGGTCGGTAATATCGCAGGGGGTAAATGTTTGTGCCGGCACGCATGATTATACCAAACCTGGCTTCCCGTTAATAACTATGCCCATTACTATAGGTGATGAGGTGTGGATCGCTGCCGAAGCATTTGTTCATCCGGGCGTAACCATTGCCGACGGTTGCGTTATTGGCGCAAGGTCCGTAGTGGTTGATGACATGCCCGAATGGATGGTTTGCACGGGACACCCCTGTAAACCCATAAAAACGCGAAAAATGGAACATAACGCCGAATAAAATGTGTGTTTGTGAAAATTTAACTATTGCCATTCCGGCGCTTAACGAGGAAAAAAACATAGCGGGTTGCCTGCAGGCAATAGGTGGCAATTTTGCCAGGCAAGTAGTAATAATTGACTCGGGCAGTACGGATAATACCAGGGCTATAGCTGCGGGGTTTGGCGCAAAAGTTATTGACTTTAGCTGGAACGGAAAGTTCCCAAAAAAGCGCAACTGGTTTTTGCAGCACCATAGGCCGCTAACCCAATGGGTGCTATTTTTGGATGCTGATGAATACCTGACGGATGATTTTAAGAAAGAATTGTGCGAGGCAATTAAACATGACGATAAAGCTGGTTACTGGCTAAATTATACCATTTATTTTATGGGGAAACCGTTGCGTGGCGGATATCCTTTACGTAAACTGGCGCTTTTTAAGGTAGGCGCGGGTACCTACGAAAGAATTGACGAGGACCAATGGAGTAAACTCGATATGGAAATACACGAGCACCCTGTAATTGACGGCAAAGTGGGATTAATCAGAAGCAAAATTGATCATCGCGATTTCCAGGGTATAGCCCACTATGTTAACAAGCACAATGAATATTCTGACTGGGAAGCCAGGCGGTATTTTAAAATAATAGAACAAAAAAAAAACAATGCCGGCTGGACATGGAAGCAAAAGTTAAAATACCGCCTGATGCGCAGCCCTTTAATGAGTATTATTTATTTTGCAGGTAGCTACATTTTTATGGGAGGCTTTTTGGATGGCTCGCGGGGACTGGCTTTTTCCATTTTAAAAACATCTTATTTTACACAGATATACTGCAAAATCAAAGAAAACGAGTTGAAGTGAATTATTATTATATAAAAAATTAAAGGCATATTAATATGTAATTCATAAAAAAATTCGTTAGTTTATGCCAAATAACTAAAATTATTGATTATTATCATTTAATATAGCAAACAGGGCCTTTACTTTATTGTTAAAGTGAAGCACGTGCATTACAATATGAAACCCAAAAAAATTCTTTTAATCGCTCACAACTTTTCGCCTGAACTGGTAGGTATGGGTAAGTATAATGGCGAAATGATTAGTTGGCTAACCAATCACGGGTATGATTGTACTGTAATAACCACGTTTCCGTATTATCCGTTTTGGAAAGTGCAGGCGCCTTATAAAAATTTATGGTATAAAAAGGAAGTGATTCAAAATCCCGACCTTAAAACCACGTTAACTATCTATCGTTGTCCTTCGTATATCCCAAAAGATCCTACCGGCAAGCAACGTACCATACAGGATTTTTCGTTTTGGGTATCCAAATTTTTTATCGTTTTTAAATTTATAGTAACTAATAAAAAATACGATCTCATCATCACCATCGCCCCGCCGTTCCATTTGGCCTACCTGGGGTTAATGTTACGAAAAATAACTGGTGGCAAATTGCTGTATCATGTTCAGGATTTGCAAATTGAAGCCGCACGCGATCTGAAATTATTCTCGAACAAAAAGATACTGGCTGGTTTATTTAAAACCGAATTAAATATTTTGCGAAGTGCCGATTATGTTAGCAGCATATCGCGCGGGATGATAAAAAAAATACAGGCTAAAGTAAACCGGGAGATTGTGTTTTTCCCAAACTGGGCCGATACCGATTACTTTTCACCTCTGCCTTCTCGCGAATTGTTGAAATTAAAATGGGGCTATAATGCCGACGATATTATATACCTGTATTCGGGCGCTATTGGAGTTAAGCAGGGGCTTGAAGGCCTTTTACTTACTGCCGAACAACTAAAGCATCAGGAAAATATTAAATTCATCATCTGTTCTTCGGGCCCTTATATGGACTTGCTGGTTGAACGGGCAAAAAAAAGCGGGCTAACCAACGTGGCTTTTTTACCGGTGCAGGCCAAAGAAACTTTCAACGAGTTTTTAAATATGGCCGATTTGCATTTGGTAGTACAAAAAGCAAACGCCGGCGATTTGGTGATGCCATCAAAACTTACTACTATATTGGCCGTAGGCGGTGTAAGTATCATTACTGCATCTAAAGGCACCTCGCTTTATCACATGGTGAATGAGTACGATTTTGGGTATATTGTTGAACCCGGCAACCAGGAGCTGCTAACCAAACAAATACTCGAAATAAAACTAAATGGCCAACTGGAAGCTAAACGCGAGAATGCACGCAATTACGCTACCAAGTACCTCAACGTTGATAAAGTGATGAATGGCTTTGTAAATAAGGTTTTGAACGAAGGAGAGTGAGTAGTTGGTTGATTGAGTTGGATTAGGTTGAGTAAGTTGGATTAAGTTTCCAAAATGCCTAAAGTACGGTTAATCCAACCCAATCAACTTACTCAACCTAATCCAACTCGGTCAACTTAATCCAACTCCCCGCTATTTCCGCAACCGTAAATCACTCACAACCGGATAGTGGTCTGACAGTTTTTTTGCAATGGCTCGGTAGCTTTTCACCTCAAATTGGCGGCTGGCAAAAATATAATCGATCTGAAAATTCGGAAAATCGCCAAAATAAGTAATGCCTAAACCGCTGCCTTTTTCAACAAACGTATTCTTTATGCCTTTACCCATTTGGCTAACGGTAAAGGATATCGGTGTATCATTAAAATCGCCGGCAACAATATAAGGGTATGGGCATTTGCTCATATGTTGCTTTACCAATAGCACCTGGTAACTTCGTTTAATAAAAGCATCCTTTAATTTGCGGCCAATAATTTTCGACTCGTGCAGGCTTACCTTTCCACGGTGGGTCAGATCTTTTATATACTGATGGTCTTTATCATCAATTTTTGTTGATTGCAAATGGAGGCAGTACATTCTGAAAATATAATCTCCCTTTTTAATATCGGCAAAAATGGCCTGCGGCTCCTTCGGGTCATCAGGCGAGGAAATTACACCACGGTTTATGATGGGGAATTTTGAAAATATAGCTACGCCAGTCGAATCCCATTGCGTATAATCATAAGGCTTAAAATAGTGATAATCTGTTTTTGTAATTTTTCGCAATGCAGCATAAATGGGCGCCTGCGTGTCTATATTTTCATAAAATTCTTCCAGGTTAATAACATCAGGCTGCTGACCATCAATCAACGCCATCACACCGTCCTGTATCGATTGCTGATTCGGCCTGTCAAAGCCCCCAAAGCCATGAACATTATATTGTATCACTCTGATATCCCGCAGGGATAACCCTTTATTTACAGCTCCCGGCATGCGGAAACCAAAATTTGCCATTATTATTTTAAAGCCAATTAAGATGCAGGCTGCCGGTATAATTGCCAACAGCCTGCGCCTGATAAGCCAATAAATAAAAAACAACGCATTTACCAATAATAAAAATGGATAAATAAGCCCCAGAAATGCAATTACCCAATAATGCTGCGGATCGGCATAAGGCGCCAGGTAGCTCAACAATAATGCGGCCGACAGAATGCAGTTAACAACAAAAACGCACTTGTCAAAAACAGGAAGCTTTTTGCGGGCTTTTACAATCATTGCAAATGGTGTGATTAGTTAAGTCTTAAATCGCTGATGATTGGTTTATGGTCCGACAGCTTTTTATCTATCGTCTCGTAATTCAATACATCAAATTGCGGGCTGGTTAAAATATAATCAATATGCAGCTTAGGGAAATTACTATAATAAGTAATCCCAAAACCGCTGCCTTTTTCTATAAATGCATTCTTTAGCCCCTTACTTATTTTATTAACGGAGTATGAATTAGGCGTATCGTTAAAGTCGCCTGCGATAATATAAGGATATGGACATTGCTCGGTATGCTGTTTAATGAGTGCTACCTGTTGGCTTCGCAACTGAAAAGCCGATTTTAATTTGCTTTCAATAAATAACAGCTTGCTAAAGCTCAGCCCGCCGCCGCTTAAATACTTCCGTTTTTCTTCATCTTTTATTTTTACGGCCGCTAAATGCACACAATATATCCGGATAATTTGGCTTTGATATTTAACATCTACAAATATTGTAAGGTTATTAATGATACCTGGTGTAGCAACCACCCCCGAGTCAACAATAGGAAATTTGGTAAAAATAGCCGTTCCTTTTGGCCCCCATTTGTTCTCGTTAAATGGTTTAAAGTAATAATAATCAGACTTTAATGCCTTTTTTATAGAATCAATAATGGCGCCTTTATCTGCTTTTAACGAATAAAACTCTTCCATATTAACTATATCTGGTTGCTTATCTTTAATTATTTGCACAATGTTGGCTTTTGCATAATGCACTTCATCATTATCATATTTATCTACCCGGCCAAAAAACTCATGAACGTTGTATTCCATCATCCTGATACCTGCGGGCGAAGCCTTTTCCCCGCTTTTTGCACCCGAAAAACGAAAACCGAAATTAGCAGTCAACGCAAAAAAGCCAAGTGCAATACTAATCATTGAAATAAGGAAGTGGTTTTTACGCCGCAACAACCAATAGGCCAGCATTAAAATATTGGTGAGTAATAAAACCTGGTAACCAAAGCCTAAAATGGCAATTGCGGGCCAGCTTACCGGCGATACAAATGGTGCAAGATAACTTAACAGCAGTGCGCATGCAGATATGATATTGAAAGTGAGGACGATCTTGTCGAAAACGCTTAGCTTGTTTTTACTTTTAAAAATCATATCTTCAAATAACAATCCAGGGGTAAATTTAAAATTTATTAAAAGTAAGAAACTATTTAAAATTTGGTGGATTTATACCTGAATCTTTCGTCCGAAGGCCCAATTTTTTGATAATCTTACCTATATTTACAAGGTAGTTGATAAAAAATATGGTTTAACAATAATTTTGGTAACAGATAATAAATTATGACAATTGGGCTTAAATCATTGCGCTGTTTAATATTATCGAACTATTTACTTCTTCTGTGAACTAATAACTTATAAAAATCTCAACAATGAATTTCGTAAAAAAAATTGACCTGTTTTATATTGTTACCTTCCTTTTTATATTGATATCAGCAAATGCCAGTTTTTTATCAGCAAACGACATTTGGTGGGGACTGGATATTATATTAATGCTTGTAATAGCACTGGAGCAACGGTTATTTACCAGAAAAGAGCTTAATTATTTCGCAACTTTTGCCGCCATTTACTTGATTTTTATGGCAGGCCGCGATTTGATAGTTAATGCTTTAGGACTGGAGTATCTATTGAGCGATGTGCTTTTCCTTTTTAAATTGATATTGATGAGTTATCTTTTTTGTGTTATACTAAAAGATAAAGCAGCTGCTTACATTGTTAAAATAATAACACAGTTAACCGTTCTCTCGTTCTTTTTTTACTTTTTTCAATTGGTTGGCCTGGGCGATTATATCTATACGTTTTCAAATTCGCTGCACTTACCATCTGCTAACTCTATTCCGGGGTACACCAACTTTGTGTTCTTCACCTTTGTAAAAGGCTTTCACGATTATCGTAATTCGGGCTTTGCCTGGGAACCTGGCGCCTTTGGGGGTTTCCTCATTATTGCCATGCTTCTCAATTTCTTTTTAAACAGGTTCACCTTCGATAAAAAAGCAGTGATTTTATTAATCGGTATTATTACTACTGCATCCACTACCGATTATCTGGCTTTAATATTTGTTTTATTCCTGGCTTACCGCTACCGTATACAACGGCTTAATTTTTGGTCCATCTTGCTTATAGGTCTTTTTATTAGTTTGGTTGTATTTATTCCATTTTTGGGCGATAAAATAAAGGATCATTACTACGAAGATTTGCAGGATTTAAATCGCTTAAAGTTTCTGGACATTTATTATAAACACAATAAAATGCAAATACCACTCGATAGGTTTTCGAGTATGGTTATCATTTACAAAACCTTTTTCCTGCAATTAATTTTAGGTATCAGCAATAAATACGACATCGTTTTAAATCGCCTTAGCAAGGCAAATATCAATATATCCAATGGGGTTTTTGATTTTATGGCTAAGTTTGGTTTAATAGGCCTGTACTATTTATTGCAGCGTTACGTAAAGTTTTGTTATGCTTTTGTACGCCGTATCGAGTACGTATTTTATTGCATTATTATTTTCATGGTTTTAGGCTTTGGCGAACCGCTATTGGTTCTTCCTATAGTGCTGATGTTTATCTTCATTAACCGCAGACAGCGAAACTTTAAAAAACGAATAAAAGGCATGCCCGAAATATTTGAGGATGAAGGAGAGGAGAGTGAACAACCCACATCGCGCAAATACAGTGCACTGAGGGCCGAGTTAGCCAAGTTTAAGAAAGCTGAATAACATCTTCTATGGCCAAAGTTGGATTAGTTACCGTTTTATATAAAAGTGATGATGTGCTCCATGATTTCTTTAAAAGCTTGTCAATACAAACGTTCGGCGATTATCACTTATATCTGATTGACAATTCGCCATCAGCCGAAACGGATAGTTTAATTGCCGTATTACTTAAAAAATATCCTGTAAGCGCATACACACATATAAAAAATCCGCAAAACTTTGGTGTGGCAAAAGGCAATAACCAGGGTATCGAACTATCGTTGCAAAACAACGCAGATTTTGTTCTGCTTTTAAATAACGACATTGATTTCGTCCAACAATTGCTGCTGGAAGAAATGCTGAATTGTGCTGAGAAAAGAAATGAGGATATTGTTATTCCCAAGATACTATACCATGGCACGCGCAAAATATGGATGGCCGGCGGTAAATTTATTCACTATAAGGGCACATCAGCAACTTACGGCGATATGCAGGAGGATGCCGAGGCTTATAATAAACCGGGATATGTTGATTACGCCCCTACCTGTTTTATGCTGATTAGTCGTAACGTGTTTAACACCATCGGCCTGATGGACGAAAAATACTTTGTTTATTATGATGATAACGATTTTGTGATAAGGGCGATAAACAACGGATTTAAAATTTATTTTTTACCCCAAATTGAAGTATTCCATAAAGTTTCCTTCAGCACCGGCGGTTCTGAGTCCTTATTTTCTATCTATTATCTAAATCGCAACAGGGTTTATTTTATCCGGAAAAATTATACGTTCCCAATAAAACAAATTGCATTAAGCCACGCCCTGCTAACCAAAGCAATAAGGTATTTTATTTTTTACGGCAAGGATAAAAAACGGGAATTATTAAAAGCTTTTAAAGATGGTTTCGCCATGGATTTAATTAACTAATTATTATTTGGTATAAATAACCTGATGAATAAAAATGTGCTAATTACAGGCGGCTCGGGCTTTATAGGGTCAAACCTTGCGCTCAAGTTAATTGCTAAAGGTTATAATTTAACCGTACTGGATAACTTATCGGTACAAATTCACGGTAGCGACCCGGAAACTACCTCGCCCCTTTATCAATCAATAAAAGGAAAAGTAAATTTCATTAAAGGCACGGTTACATCAGCCGCCGATTTAAAAAAGGCTGTTGAAAATCAGGACATCATAGTTCACCTGGCTGCCGAAACAGGTACCGGACAGTCCATGTACCAAATTGCCAATTATGTTAATGTAAATATTGGCGGCACGGCCCTATTGCTCGATATTTTGGCCAATAATCCGCATCAGGTAAAAAAGGTTATCATCGCCTCATCAAGAGCCATTTATGGCGAAGGTAAATACCAAAGCAAAGAGTTGGGCTTCGTATACCCCAACCATAGGACCAACGCCGATATGAAAAATGGCGATTTTGAAGTAAAATATCCCGGATGTGCCGAACCATTACGCCTGGTGGCCACCGGCGAAGATTCAAAAATACATCCCTCTTCTGTTTATGGTATAACCAAGCAAAATCAGGAACAACTGGTGATGACGGTATGTCCGACTATTGGCATTGCCCCCGTTGCTTTGAGGTACCAAAATGTTTACGGGCCAGGCCAATCACTTAGTAACCCGTACACTGGTATCTTGTCTATTTTCTCGACCCTGATAAAAAACGGAAAAGAAATAAACGTATTTGAAGACGGCAAAGAAAGCCGCGACTTTGTTTTTATTGATGATGTTGTTGAAGCAACCATACTGGCTATTGAAGCCGAGGAAGCAAACAACCAGGTATTTAATGTAGGCACTGGTGTAGCCACCGATGTTATTTCGGTAGTAAATGAACTATTGACGAACTTCAAAACCGAAGTACCTGTCAAAATTTCGGGTAATTACCGGCTGGGGGATATCAGGCATAACTTTGCCGATCTGAGCAAAATAACGTCGCTTTTAGGTTTTACGCCGAAAGTAACATTTGCCGAAGGAATTAAAAAGTTTGCTGAATGGGTAAACAGTCAGGTTATAGTGGCGGATAAATACCAGCAGTCTATCGACGAAATGAAACAAAAAGGGTTATTTAAATAATAAATAATTGAAGGTTTTAATATTAAATAACGATTTCAGGGTTTACTGGAAAGGGAGGCTAATTTATCTCCGTAAATTTTTGGCTGCAAAAGGCATTGAACTTTATGCAACGGAACTTTTTGGAAAAGGCTCTCCTTATTCGTTTGACAGTTATCGCGATACCGAAGACTGGTGGACCTGCCTGTTTGCTGACCACAATTCGGACGAGCTTTCAAAAAAAGAAATTGCAAAAAACTTATTTGCTAAGCTCGATAAAATAGACCCCGATATTATAATTGCCTGCCCGGTAACTTTTTTTGCAGGAGCGTTAGGTATACGCTGGGCAAAACAGCATAAAAAAAAGTTCATCATGTTTGATGATGCCAAACTTGCACAGTTTAAACGAAACTTTTTAGTACAAACTGTTAAAGACTTGATTATTAAACAGTCTGATGGACTTTGGCTACCGTCGGCTGAATATTATGAAGATTACAACCGGTTAAATTCAAAAAACATCCTCTTTTTTAATGGCTATAGTTGCATAGACAACAGCCGGTTTAAATTTAAGGAGGCGAAAAATCTGAATTATCATACAATTATATGTGTCGCCAGGCTTGTCCCCATAAAAAACATTGATAATTTATTACGTGCCTGGCAACTTATTGAACAGGAAAATGTCAACTACAAACTAAAAATAATCGGCGATGGCCCAGGTCGGAATGATTTAAATAGGTTATCTCAAGAATTGGGTTTGAAAAACGTTGAATTTGCTGGTACAATTGATAATGACGAACTCCCTTCCCATCTTTATCAATCGGATGCACTGATTTTACCCAGTTTATCTGAAACATGGGGGCTGGTAGTAAACGAAGCAATGGCAGGCGGCATGCCTGTTTTATTGAGCAATAAAGTAAACGCCTGCGAAAGCCTGTTGAAAGAAGGGGTTAACGGCTATAGCTTTGACCCTTTGAATATAAACCAAATGGCCACAGCTATTTTAAAATTCATTAAATTGACCGAAGCGGAAAAATCAGAGATGTCGGCGCAATCGCTGATTATCATTGATACCATGAGTTATGAAAATATGGGGCAAAAGTTAGTTGATGCAATGATCAACATCGAGGCAAAAAAATTCAAGAAACCGGGACTACTGGCAGGTACTTTAATAAAACGATGGTATGGCAAGGATGACAGGTCGGCTTGGGATAAATTATAAGCAGGTTAAAACATGTCGCAAAGCACACCAATTGAATTGACAACAAATCAAAAGGAATTCAAAATTAACAATTTTGACCTGTTACGGCTTTTGGCCGCCACCCAGGTTATTGTTGATCATTATTTTCAGCATTTAAATATCCCTATCAGCAAATTTTCCACGCAGGTTTTGTACCTTTTTCCGGGCGTGCCTATGTTCTTTGTCATCAGCGGCTATCTCATATCAGCATCATACGAACGTAATAACAACCTTGCCATCTATTTTAAAAACAGAGCATTACGTATTTATCCTGGCCTGTGGGGAGTAATTTTTGTTACTATTATTGTGTTTTCCATTACTGGGATAAACTTTTTTAATAAACAAACTGTTGCCTGGCTCCCCGCTCAGCTTGCCGGCGTTATTTATACGCCACACTTTTTAGCTAACTATGGCTTTGGCTCGTACAACGGCAGTTTATGGACGCTGCCTATCGAATTACAATTTTATATAGTTTTACCGCTTTGTTACTTCCTGGCGCCAAAAAACAAGGCCAATTATTGGTTTTACGCTCTTTTACTTGTTTTTGTAGCCTTAAACTTTATATACGAGTTTAAAATCGGCGACAATTTCACCGATTTTATACCCAAGTTAATCAGCTATTCATTTATCCCTTATTTTTATCTTTTTTTGGCTGGGGTTATTCTGCAACGCCTGCGTATTTACAAATCGCGCTTCATTTATAATAAAGCGCTGTATTGGCTTATCGGGTATGTTGCATTTTCGCTGCTATTGCCTGGTTTTATAAACCCCATCGTGTTTCTTATTATCAAAAACTTATTATTGGCATTTTGTGTGCTTTCAATGGCCTATACGCTGCCACAGCTGGCCACTAAACTATTGCGCACCAATGATATATCGTACGGCATTTATATTTACCACGGCCTTATATTAACGGTTTTAGTACAGGAAAAGCTTACTGCTTATGAAAATGTATTCCTGCTGATTGCGGCCACCTACGGCATTGCCTGGTTATCGTGGATATTTATAGAAAAACCGTTTATCAAACGAAAAGAAAAAACAATAAGAGGCACCGTTTAATAATTGAATACGAAACTGCATGACATCTGTAAAAACCAACTACATCCCCTATCTCGACGGCTTACGCGCCTTTGCTATTATATTCGTTATTTTATCGCACGTGGGGCTTGATAAAATAATTCCCGGCGGCTTTGGGGTTAGCTTATTCTTTTTTATCAGTGGTTATCTAATTACCAAACTGTTGATAACCGAATATGAAAAAACAGGCACCATCGGCTTCAAAAATTTTTACCTGCGGCGCGTTTTCAGGCTTTATCCGGCGTTAATTTTAATGGTTTGTTTATCAATTGCTGTACTGATAATCCTACATGGCAAAATTTTTCCGGGTGCCATACTATCGGCGTTCTTTTATTTTACTAATTACTATATCGTTTATTTTAAGCCGGTCCCGGTTAAAGAATGGGATTTTATTTTTGACCCCACCTGGTCGCTCTCTATTGAAGAACATTTTTACCTGGCCTTTCCGATTCTGTTTTTCTTGCTGTATAATAAAAAGAATGGTCTTTTAATTTTCCTGCTTATTGCCAGTTTTCTGCCGCTTATCTACCGTTGCTACCTAACCTATACAGCCCCCGTTATTGATGACGTTTTTACTAACCGGATATATGTAACAACTGAAACAAGGGCCGATTCTATCATTTGGGGGTGTATAGCTGCGCTAATGCTGTTTAAAAACAACACGCAGACCTACGTAAACCTCCTTAAATCGTATTGGTCGTTAATAGCAGGGGTAGTTATTATCCTGTTCTCGCTGTTGTTCAGAAGCGCTATGTTCAGAGAGTCATTCCGATTTTCATTACAGGCCATCGCTTTCTTTTTAATTGTCCCCTCTATCAGTTTCTACAACCAAACATCAGTAATAAAAAAGGTTCTCGAAAATAAGGCATTGTTGTTTATCGGCAGGTTAAGCTATTCGCTTTACCTTTTTCATTGGATGGTAATTATATTAGCCAACCATTACTTTAGGCCGAACAGCGCCGTATGGATAACTTTCATCGTATTTTTTAGCGTGGCGCTCTCTTTAATTTCTTACTTTTTTGTAGAACAGCCATTTATAGCTTTACGAAGGAAATTTGGTTCGGATGCTAAAGTTTAATTAAAATGCGTTTTTATCACCAACCAATGTCTTCCAAAAAGTAAGGAAGATAATTTTCAGATCGAGCAATAAACTCCAGTTTTCGATGTACCAGATGTCATAATTAACACGCGATTTCATCAACGATGCATCAGACGTTTGGCCCCTGAAGCCATTTACCTGCGCCCACCCGGTAATGCCCGGTTTAATTAAGTGGCGAACCAGGTAATGATCAATAACTTCTTTCGATTCCAGGTTTAACGGTATTGGATGCGGTCTTGGACCAACTACCGACATGCCGCCTAAAAACACATTGATAAATTGCGGAAATTCATCTAAGCTGGTCTTTCTAAGTATGGCGCCCAGTTTGGTAATGCGCGGATCATCCTTTTTAGCTTGTTGATATTTACCACTCGTTTCGTCAACATCTCTTGAAGTTACACGCATCGACCGAAACTTGTAGCATTTTATTTTTTTGTTCTTTCTTCCCCATCGTTCCTGCGAGAAAAATACCGGCCCCTTCGAGTCGAGCTTAATAGCAAGGGCAATTAATGGGAACAACCACGAACACACAAACAGTAAAACCAACGAACTGAATATGATATCGAACGTCCGTTTCAAGGTACGTAAATTGATATCATCCAGCGGCACATGGCGGTTGGTTATCATCGGGAAGCCATTAAAGATACTTACACTATACTGCGAGTTAATAAGCTCATGGTAAGCAGGAATAATTCTTAATTTAATAGCATGATTACCAACTATATTGGCTATATGTTTAATTTTGTTATGAGCGCGGTTAGGTAAAGCCACCAATACTTCGTCAAAAACCGTCTCCTCCGTTATATACTCCTCCAGTTTATCAACGGTACCCAGGTACTGCCCATTTAAATTGGGTTGCGCTGCGTCATCCAGAAAACCAAATATCTCATATCCAAGGTGCTCATTTTTGGTAATAATATCCGAAAATTCCATACCTATTCTCCCGGCGCCAATAATTAAGATCTTCTTTTTGTTTACGCCCTTTTTTTGAAGAAAAAGCATGATGCGCCTGTAAAAAACTTTCTCCAAAGGGATCAGTATACACAAAAGCGCAATGTAAATAAACAGGAAGCGTTTAGTATTATAGGTTTGATGTGCTGTAAAAAAGAAGAAGATTACCAGGCAAAACTGGATAAATATGCTGTTTGCAATTTTGTAAAGACCGCCGGTTATGGTCTTTGAATTTAAATCGTCAACTGCCTTAGTACTTCGCGACGAGAAGTACCACCCGATAACCAGCAGCGGTAACATCCATAAATCAATTAAAATAAAGTCGGTCTTGTATTCGTATTTCAGAAAAAAAATCGCTAGCGTATAGCTCAGTGATAATATAAAGACCTCATTAACAAAACGAAAAAAATTAAAACGGTATTTATATCTTATTTCCATAAATCAAGAGCATGTGTAGATACATTCTGGTAATTTTTCAATATCAATCATGTTAAAGATAGTAAATATCACTTCAAATATCTATAATTTAAACCACAATTATTGACTTTTTGAGAGATAGTCTGCATAGGACAATTTTATCCCTTCTTCCAACTCAACGGAGTGCTTCCAGCCACTTGAGCGAAGCCTGGAAACATCCATTAATTTGCGTGGCGTACCGTCGGGCTTCGAGATATCAAATTTCACCTCTCCCTTGTACTCAATTATTTTTTTTATCAGAAGGGCCAAATCTTTGATGGATATATCATGGCCCGTGCCGATATTTACTAACCCTGGTTCATCATAATTTTGCATTAAATAATAACAAGCTTCGGCCAGATCATCGGCAAATAAAAATTCGCGCATTGGCAAACCGGTACCCCATATAGTTACCGACGGTGCCTCCGCCTGCTTTGCCTCGTGAAACCTTCTTATTAAAGCCGGTAATACGTGCGAATTTTCCGGGTGATAATTATCATTATAGCCATACAAATTGGTAGGCATTACCGAAATAAAATTACATCCGTATTGGGCCCTGTAAGCATCGCACATTTTTATCCCTGCAATTTTTGCTATGGCATAAGGCTCATTAGTTGTTTCAAGCAAACCAGTTAACAAGTACTCTTCCTTTAATGGCTGCGGCGCCAATTTTGGATAAATACAACTCGAACCCAAAAACATCAATTTTTTCACACCATTTACATAGGCGTTATGAATAATATTATTTTGTATCTGAAGATTATCATACAAAAACTCGGCCCTATAGGTGTTATTTGCTACAATTCCGCCAACCTTTGCAGCAGCTAAAAAAACGTAATCTGGTTTTTCTATCGCAAAAAAATCAATTACCTGTCGTTGGTTCCGCAAATCAAGCGATGCCGATGTCCGGGTAATAAATCTGGTAAAACCTTCTTTTTCAAGTTTTCTATAAATCGCCGAGCCTACCATTCCGTTATGGCCTGCTATATAAATCTTTGCGTTTTTATCCATATTAATTTGCTACTTACAAAAGTCGCTATTACTCAAACTGATTTTTAATAACATATCCCGAGTCTTTCAAAAGCTTTTCTTTACGGAATAAATCAAGGTCGGCAGCAACCATTTCACTCACCAGTTCTTTCAACGCATATTTCGGTTTCCATTTTAACTTTTCCTGGCATTTAGTCGGGTCGCCAATTAACAACTCCACTTCTGTTGGCCTAAAATATTTAGGGTCAACAGCAACTACTTCTTTTCCTTCTGGTAATTGAAAATCGGGATTTGCACAGTGTGTAACATATCCTCTTTCATTATCGCCTTCACCTGTAAACTCTACAGTGATGCCAACCTCAGCAAATGCCATCCGCACAAACTCACGTACCTTCGTTGTAACACCGGTAGCAATAACGAAGTCTTCCGGCTCATCCTGCTGTAATATCAGGTACATTGCATATACGTAATCCTTTGCATGCCCCCAATCGCGTTGCGCCTCCAAATTGCCAAGGTATAGCTTATCCTGTAAACCCATTGCTATTTTTGAAACGCCTCTGGTAATTTTGCGGGTTACAAAAGTTTCGCCCCGCAACGGGCTTTCATGATTAAATAAAATTCCATTACAAGCAAACATGTTATAGGCTTCGCGATAATTTACGGTGATCCAATACGCATAAAGTTTGGCTACTGCATACGGCGATCTCGGATAAAATGGCGTGGTCTCTGACTGTGGCACAGCCTGTACCAGTCCGTACAGTTCAGAAGTGGAGGCCTGGTATATTTTTGTTTTTTTTGTGAGCCCCAATATCCGCACTGCTTCCAACACCCGCAAAGTGCCAATTCCATCGGCATTTGCAGTATATTCAGGCGTGTCAAAACTCACTTTAACATGCGACATTGCGCCCAGATTATAAATTTCGTCGGGCTGAACTTGCTGAATAATTCTGATCAGATTAGTGCTGTCGCTCAAATCACCGTAATGCAGTATCAAGCTTTTGTTGGTCTCATGCGGATCCTGATACAGGTGATCAATCCTATCGGTATTAAACAACGAACTTCTTCGTTTTATACCATGTACTTCATAATCTTTCGACAGCAATAGTTCCGTCAGATAAGCCCCGTCCTGGCCCGTTATACCTGTTATTAATGCTATTTTTTTTTTCATGTATTATATATAATAACTAACAAATTACTTAAACAGAATAATGCTGTAAAGGAGTTGATTTTATACCCGCAAACGTTATTCAGTATTGATCCCAAAAGCCCGACAAAGTAAATAAAATACAGTTAACAATTAAGATTACTTTGTCAATTGCTTTTGATTAAACTTCTGCGACAATATATGCGGGAATATTGATGGGGCTTCAATAAAGTAGCGTCTAAAAAGTCGTTTAGGTTCATTTAAGAACCTAAACAACCATTCTAAACCCCATTTTTGAACCCAGGAAGGAGCGCGTTTTATAAGCCCGGCGCTTACTTCAAAGGCTCCGCCAACCCCCATCGCTATATTTACATCCAGTTTATCAAAATGCTCGTAAATCCAAAAGTCTTGTTTTGGCGCAGTTAAGCTCACCCACAATACATTTGGTTTTGCAGCATTAACCAGATTAATCATCTTTAAATTCTCCTCGTCCGAAAATCTCTCTGCAAAGGGAGGCGAATAAACACCAACAACCTTAATCCCCGGATAATCTTCCTCAAATTTTTGTTTAAGTTTTTCGCCAACACCCTCCTTCGCGCCCAGCAAAAACATAGTGTACCCTTTCGCGGCGCACTCTTTGGCATACTCGGGCAAAAGGTCAAGGCCTGTAATTCGTTCTTTAATAGGCGTTCCTAAAAATTTGGCCATCCAAAGTAACGGAACCCCGTCGCAAAAAGTGAGATCCGCCGAATTGTACAGATCTTTTAAAGCCAGATCATTTTGCGCCCACACAAGGCAATTTACCGGCGTTACGCAAGCACGTACTTTTTGGCCTTTATCAATTACCTCGTTCAAAATCTGGACAGCGCCATTGAAAGATACATTACTTATGCCTACACCTGCAATATCTGTTTTTGGCGCTAAAACATTCATCATAAATTAGTTAACCTTTTTATTGCCAACCTGGCTTTTTACAACATTAATTAAACCGTTATTTTGCGGTGTTTTTTCAAAATAATTTTTTTCTATGTCAACCTTGTCGGCCCCGGTCTGGTTGAATCTTATATCCTCGTTTTGTACCGACCTGATCACATTACTATCAACCTTCATTAACGAAGATCCCTGATCGAAGAAAATACCATTGTTCCTTGATCCCACCGCATCTTTTGATCTGGAAATGTTAGAAATATAATTATTCTTGATAACACTATTTTGCTGCGGCCCCAGCGTATATATACCCCCGCCATCAGCAAGTTCCCGCATAACATCGTGAATATTATTTTTAGTTATGGTATTTGAACTTGTATAATTGTCCATAAAACCCCAGGTCCAGCCGCAGCTAATACCACTGTAGGGTAAGTTATATATTTCGTTACTCATCACCGTATTGTGGTGGGATTGCATAATTGAAATTGCAACCGAGGACTTGTAGACAATAGCTAAATCGTGAAACTTGCAGTTACCGATTAAATTATTTGATGGGGAAACTTCTATCGGGATATGTGCCGCAATTGGGTTTCTATTATTGTAACCTATAAGCACACCTCCACCTCCAAGGTCCGAGAATTCCGAATTTAACACCCGGATGTTTTGCGAATATTCGCCTATTCTCATAGCATAAGTTCCCAGGAACGTAAATGTACACCTGTCGAAGGAAATGTTTCTTGCATTTACGAGTGTAATTGATTCACCGCACTCCACAGCAGTTTGGCTTCCCGAAAAACCTGTCGACAAATCTAACCAGGGCACATCTGTAGCTTTAGCGGCCAACTTACTTTCTTTATTAATACCGCGCGGTGCATTGGTATATTGGAAATCAATTCCTATAAATTTAATATTTTGAATAGGATCAGCATTGGCATCGGCTTGCATAATAATCAGCTTGTCGAGTTGCGGCACTACGAAATGTTTTGCGTTTGGGTCTTCGTTGCCATTTGCGACATACCATAACTCATGCGCCTTTTTATCAAAGTACCAATCACCCGGATTATTCAGAAAACTCCTGCTATTTTCAACATAATACCGGTTTGTGTTTGAAAAAAAGCCAATTGGATAAACGTCCGGCGACTTTAAATAAACAAATTTGTTCGATTTATCCACGTTTCCAACACTGTGCCAGGTGCAATCCCAGCTATGATAAAGTAAAATTTCGGCATTGCTGACGTCAACGTTATCCAAATCATTCCCTGTATAAGCGAAGCTGCAAAAAGCCAATAATTCTTTAGACTTTAATTGTTGTGTAGCAGTAAACCGCGTTGGTTGCTTTACCCAGCCAGAAATCCGCGCGTATTGAGTAATTGGGCCGGCTGTATATAACATCGGCGACCTGGACCGGATTAACCGTTGCCCTTCCGAAAATAGTTGATTAATGTCGCCACCAACATTTCGCGGAACATCTAATTTCCAAATATTTTTACCTCTATCAGCCAATACCCATTTACGGGGCAAGGGGGCACCACCTGATATTACAGGGTTCTCTGTCTGATAGGCTTTGTATTGCACTATGCAATTAGCGTCGCCGTCGTCTTTTGTGAAAACCAGCGGTTGGTCAAGTGTAAAAACACCATCCCTGAGGTTAATAGTTATCGTGTTATAAGATTTGCTCTTAAGCAGGTTCTTCACATAAGCCTTGGCTTTCGCTATAGTAAGAAAGGGCGAGGTAATTGTGCCCGCGTTTGAGTCATTGCCTGCAGGTGAAACGAATAAATTAAATTCTTTGTTTTGTGCAAACAAAGTAAAAGAACATGCATTAATAATTAATGCAATAATACAAATGATTTTAAGATGCTTTTTCATGGCTGTTTTTTCAAGTGGGTAATTAAAAATATAATGTTATAACTAATTGTCATGCAAAAATCTAAACAGTTTAAAATTCGATCAAAAATAATAACCTATTTAAAAAATTGGGTTGCTGCTCACGAGGGAATTGACGCGATCACTTTCAAACTAGCTTCTATTATTAATATCCCTCAATAATTGTTCCCAATACTTAATCTCACTTTTTTAAAAGTCTTTTTACAAAATTCAACGCACTAACATTCAGTTAAATATAAACACATTATTTGTTTTTATTATACCACTGTACGAAATTTTCGATACCCTGCTTTACTTTTGTTTTTGGCTGATATTTAAATTTATTGGTAGCTTTCGAGATATCAGCAAACGTTCGGTCAACATCGCCAGGTTGCGATGGCATCCAATTTATATTTGCTTTTTTTCCTAAACTTAACTCTATATAAGCTATTAATTCCTTAAGCTTAGTTGTTTCCGATTCTCCAAAATTAATAATTTCAAAGTTAAAATCAGATTCAGCCAAATTTATCAAACCCTGTGTAATATCATCAATATAGGTGTAGTCCCGTTCTGTATTACCATCGCCAAAAGCAGGTAGTGGCAATCCTTCATCTATCATCCTGGTAAATTTATGTATAGCCATCTCGGGCCGTTGCCTTGGGCCATACACCGTAAAGAACCGCACACACATAATATTTAACCCGTACAACTTGTTAGCCACCGAGCAAATTAACTCACAGGCACGTTTACTGGCCGCATAAGGCGATATAGGGTCACACACCGGATCTTCCTCACTAAACGGCACTTTTGTATTTGCACCGTAAACGGACGACGATGACGCAAAAATTAACCGTTTTACTTTGTGCTTAACCATGGCATCCAAAATATTTTGCGTGCCTTTAATATTAATTTCGTAATACTCGTTCGGGAAATCAATAGAGGGCCTTACTCCGGCTTTTGCCGCCAGGTGATATACCAAATCAAAATTATGTGCTAAAAATAGTGTGTTTAACAAACCAGTATCAGTAATGCTCCCTGTTGCAAGCACAAACCTCGGGTTGTTTAAAAGTTCTTTTATGTTTTTTTCTTTTATTGCCTTATCATAAAAAGGATCAAAATTATCTAAACAAACAATAGTTGCCTCTTTATTTTGTGCGAGTAACGTTTCACATAAACTGGCACCAATAAATCCTGCGCCGCCTGTTATCAAAATATTCTTCATGTATAAAAAATCTTAATCGTTAATTTAGCATTTTGAAAAAATTATAGAAATTTCTTTCATATCTCTCCAGAGTATATTGTTCCTCGTAATCCTTCCTGGCCCCAACGGCCATTTTATCGTACAGATCTTTGTTTTCAAATAATCCTATTGCCGAAGCCAGCATCCCATCAATATCGTGAATATCATGGATAAAACCATTTTTTCCGGGTTTTATCTGGTCAATAACGCCACGCCACCGGGTTGATATTACTGGCAAAAAGTAGGAAAACGCCTCAATAACTACTGTTGGGAAGTTTTCAGATTCGTAAAAGGTGGGAAACAGTAACACACTCGAGCTTTGAAACAAACCGGCTAACTTCTGGCCCGACTGTGTACCCTCATATACCAGGTATCCTTCGTCCTGCCCTGCTTTAATCAATTGCTCAATACTGGTGTCAACAACATCGCCAATAATTCTTCCAACTATTATATTGTTGAAACTGTGTGCCTGTCTTGCAACTTCAATAAAATCAAGTATTCCTTTACTTTCGCGGCAAGCGCCCACAAACAACAGATAAAATTTATCGCCTTTTTGTATCGCAGGGTTATAATTGTCTTTAACCCCGTTTGGAATTATTACTATCTCTTTTGATTTAAGAAAGGTAGGATCGTCGGTTCCCTGCTCGCTCATGCACGACGAATACCGCACATTGAAATAACTAAATTCATAAATTTTTTTTAGAACAGGACTCAGCGCATCATACATGGTTGAAATTCCACCAGCATGAAAGCGAAAAAACACCTTGAATTTAAATAGCCTGATAGGAAAAAGTAAAATAAAATCGCGATACATTGGTACCCGGTTGGGACCAGCAGGCGGATAATAAACACAAGTTGGACGAAAAAAAATTAGATTATAGCAAATTGAAAAAAATATCCTAATTAATTTAATCACTTTACTGATATTCAAAACACCTATCTCCCGGGAGTTTTCGCTAAAATCCAAATGTATAAAACGGTACCTAAATTCATATTTCTCAAGAATCTTAGTTACTTTCTCTATCTGAAGGCTTTGTCCGGTATAAGGTGGTGGCAACTGCCCTATTATCAAAAATCTCATCAGCTTATGTTTAACTTGCTGTTTCTAATTTTATTGCAAAATAATCAGTGGTATCAGATGCCCCAGGTTTACTTGCAAAAAGCAAAACAAACAAAAAAATGTCATTATGCTCAACCAATCCTATTTCTGTAAAACAAAGTGCAAAAATTCCAAAAAACACTAACAATGAATAGCTGCGGCTTTTGGTATCTTTAATGGACAAAATCTGCAAAAAGATAAACAGCATCCAAACTATAACTATCCCCAGCAGCACTACTCCGCCAGATAGGGCAACCGCCAGGAAGGCATCGTGCGCCTTACCCGCCTCCCATTTCATGTGCGCAAACGTACTCAGCTTTGATTGGCTCTTCCAAAATCCCCAATATCCCCAACCTAACAACGGCTTTTGCTTTATCGCTATCATGATGTTTTCCCAAAGCAGGGTGCGACCGGTTAACTCAGCTGATTTACCCAAAAGGCCCAAAATTTTATCATAATAATTAACGAAAAGAAAGTACGCAAACCCCAACATCGATATCACAAAAAATATTGCTTTTCGTTTATCAAACCAGGCGACAAAAGTGCTGATAACTAATATGCCGGCTGCGGCTACAATGGAGGTTGATGATCCTGAAAGCACGATTAAACCCAACATTAAAATAGTTAGTATAGCTCCTTTTAAAGTCTTAATCTCCATGAGTGCCAAGGGTAATAACAAGGCTAAAATTGAACCCAGATTGTTTTTGTGCAGAAAAATCCCCCTTGCAAGGCCTTGGTGAAAGCCCGCCATTCTACCCCATTTTGGCACCGCTATATAAAATAAACAAGACAGGGAAATTACAATATACAGGTAGGTTTTTAAAACCCATTCAATATTCAATTTTTTAAGATAAATAAGCTGGTAACAGAAAAACATGAACACCATGTATTGCAAACCATTCACGAGTGTATCTGAACTTGTGGGCGACCAATATGCAGAAGCTATATAAAAAAAACCTACAGTGATAATGAGTTTATCGGCTATCGTTAATTTTTTGTACGAAAAATTAATTTTAGGGTTAAGTAGCATTATTAGTACCACCGGCAAATATTTTAACACCTTAAGCGGCACCGAGTCCTCAACCGCATCGGGCTGATAATCATAGAGAACGGGTGCGAAAAGGGCATTCGTAATTAATAGTAAAAATAAAACTACTATACTATCATTAATGAATGTATTTCCTTTTGCCTTCCGTGTAATTCCAAATGCTTGGTAATCAACCAGCGAGGGTTCTGTAAGCGTCATAGATTTCATGAGGATAAAGATTTAATTTTTTTCTTCCTTCTAATACTTTAAAACTCTTCTTATAATAATTCTCAACTATGGTTGCGGCTCCGGCAGCATCAAATGGGTCAACGTAATGCACATTTACCTCGTCTTTAGCAATTAATTCGGAAAACCCCGATTGAACATTACTTAAAATCATCGGGATACCTGATGTGTATATTTCCAACACGCTGTTTCCCAAACCCTCCCATAATGGAATGTGGATAAAAGTATCCATCTGCTTCACGTACGAATAATAGGATAATTCAAACCCGTGCAATATGATATTATTCCTATCGGGATATTTTGTAATCAGTTCTTTTATTTTAGTGCTGTCGCCTTCGCCAAAAAAGTGAAATTGAATATTTAAACCTTTTGCCAGCAAACTATCTATTACCTTGTAAATGGTTGGTATGTTTTTCTGTGTAGTAAGCCGCGACACCATCCCCACATGAAAAAATGATTTATCCAAACTCGCCTCTACATCATCCTTTACCATAATGGGATTGTAAATAACATGTATTTTATCCTCCCGGCAGTTAGTAAACTTCACCAAATCTGTTTTTACGGATTGCGAGATAGCTATGCACTTATAACACCAGTTGTATAAATATCCGGTTAAAAAATTAGCAATCCTTATTAATTTTCTTTTTTCCTTTTCGTGAAGTAGTTGTATGGTATTCGCTTCTCTTATTATTACCTTACACCTGGTAAGCTTTGACACCAATAACGCCAATATATTTGCATTAACCAAGGTTGAATATAACAGATCAATTTTTAGTTCCTTTATTTGCTTGCGCAAAGCCCCAAACGCGTAAAGGGTTTTTGTTTTGTTTAAATCAACTACATTTACCTTATCGGTTACTAACACCAAATATGGGCCTTCTTTTCGTACCAGAATCAAAAAAACTTCATCTTCAGTATTGTTAGCCAAATAGTTTGCAAACCCTACCATAATTTTTTCGGCGCCACCACTTTTTAAATCCTGAAGAAATATTCCGATTCGCATATCTATGGTTTAATTAACTATATTAGTTATATAAGCTACGGTTGCTTCGGCGCTTGACTTTATCACCGCCGGATTACCTACAACAACTGAGTTAGGCGGCACATCAAAATTGACATAAGCATTGGGGGCAATTAAAACATTATCGCCTATAGTTATTTTACCAACTATAACCGCGCCGGGCCCCATATACACTTTATTGCCTATAACCGGAGCACCCTTTGATTTCCCCCTAAGCGTGTTTCCTATTGTTACCCCCTGCAGTATGGTGCAATTATCGCCAATTACTGATTTTGAATTAACAACTATCCCTCCAAAGTGCCGTATAATAAACCCCTTACCAATAGAAACCGATTTTGGTATCTGGATGCAATATTTAAAAAAATAAACATGATAAAAATACCGCGCCAAAAAGCCTTTAGGGTGAAATACCGGATACTTTTGGCAAAGCCGGAAGAAAAACATAAATCTGAACCCGGGATCGCGTTTTAAACACTTCATCAGCGTACCAAAACCACCTTTACCAGTATACCTAAACAAATCGGCTTTTATGATTGCATCCATTTTTTAATCCGTATATTATGCTACACTGCTGCTTAATCCAAAGGTCTTTGACTGTCGTATGAACAACCAGTAATTTATCATGAAACCTATTAAATTTACAAAAATAGTTGACACCGTAATGCCAATTATTCCAAACTTTAAAACAAACAGCACATCAAGCGTCACATTTACAATGGATTTAACTATCGCTGTTTTAACCAAAATTCCGGTGGCTTTAAAGGCAATTGTAGCCCTGTTTATTATTTGACTCGATGCATAAAAAATAAAACCAATTACATTTAAAAGCAGGATCATTGCAATAATGATTTGCCGGTCCTTTGGAATCTTCGGATATAAAATACCAACAATATGACCTTTTAAAAAGTAAATAACTACAACAATAACCGAAGTAATTCCCATGATAATATAAATTATCGTGTTCATTTTTTTCAGGTCAAATTTCTTATTAATTACATCGTTGGACCATTTTGATAAAATAATAACTAAAAACGAATTGAGTATTACGGTGAAAACCATAAATAGCTTATCGCCATAGTCGAGCATTGAAATTGACCCAACAATAAGGAATGAAGCTACTACCTTATCAATTAATGGCGAGGCCGATGAAATGGCAGTAGACAATATTTGATATGTACAACCCTTTAAAAAGCCTCTTATTTCGGAAAACTGCCGTATCTTAAACGAAAGGTTAACCTTTTCTCTGATTTTTACAACATACAGCAAATGAATAAATTTTGCAAACTCGCCAAGGGTGTAGCCTAAAATGATGGAAAGAATGCCAATGCTTGACTGGAAGAAAAATATTGTTGCGTATATTATAACGGCCCGCGAAAGAGGAGACATTTCGGCCAAGTAAAATAAATTCTTGGAATTTAACACACCGTAAAACAAGGCGTTCTGTATAGTAAAAAAGAAAATAGGCACCGAAATTGCCAAATAAAAGAATAATTCCTTGTGAAGGAAATAATATACACCAAAGAAAATAATAAAAAATATTGCCGAAAGAACTAATATGGATACTACAGAGTAGTAAAATATAGTGGAGACAAAAACATTGAACAGTTCATTGTCTTTGAGTCGTTCTATCAAAAACGGAACTATGACCGAGCGGATAGCACCAGTAAAAACTATCCCTCCAAATGTTATGATTCCATAACTAAAGAAAAAATTATCGGTTTGCTTGGATATTTTAAATACATAAGCAATGTATATGGGAATGAGAAACCCTAATATGTTAGCGAATAAGGATAATGACGATAGCTTTAAAGTCTTTTTTATTAAACTATTTAGGACCATTCTGATAGTTAAAAAATTATGTTCTTTCTTCCCAGTCCTACCCCAGCTTTTATCTACCGGTTGGATGATTATTTTAATGTGATGTATTTTTCTTTCCGTTAAATTAATTACGAGTTTAAAATACTCACTGCTTTCATTGGGGCGCTGCCGGCGAAAATCAACAGAAACAACATTAACCAGGGAAACTTGTGTGTCTCAACAAATTCCCCTGGTAATAACAGGCAGCCGATTAGAATCTTTTCAAGACTTTTCTTATTTTTTCTCCAAAACTTGTTTTTTCCTTGCCTGCGTATGAATTGTAACTGCTATTGTAGTAACCATAACCGTAACCGTAGCCGTAACCATAACCGCCATAACCCGAAGAACTTCCTTTAATACCGTTAAATACGATAGAGAATTTAGGGAAACGTTGTGATTCCCTGATCTCGGCGATGAACTCCAACTCGTGTTTATGGGTATACCCTTGCCTGATAACGTACAGTGATGCATCAGCAACCCTGGCAATAATCAATGCATCAGTAACCAGGTGAATCGGCGGCGAGTCAATAACGATTTCGTCATAATGTTCTTTTAAGCTATTAATCATTTGATCGAGCCTGTCTCTTTCCAATAGTTCAGAAGGGTTCGGCAAAATCTTACCACAACTCAACACGTCGAGTCCTTTAATACCAGATGGTTGGATTAACTTATTAAGATCTTTAATGTCGTCAGACAGGTAATTACTGATACCTGGATTTTCGGAGCTTAAACCAAAGTTTACAGATATCTTCGGTTTGCGAAGGTCCATCTCCAAAATAACTGTCTTCTTGCCTGCATAAGCCAACGTTACCGCCAAATTCGAGCTCACAAAGCTTTTTCCTTCACCGCTGACACTTGATGTAAACAGGGTTACTCGGCCACTATCTTTATTCTCGTGAAGGTGATATAGATTGGTGCGAAGCACCCTGAATTGCTCGCCAATAGCAAATTTGCTTCTGCCTTCCGAAACCACGATTTGATCGCTCGTTTTCTGATAGCCTAATTCGCCGACAATTGAAAGACCTGTTTCTTCTTCAATTTGATTGCGGTCGGTTATCAAATCATTCATAGCTTCACGCATGTACAATAAGCCTGCTGCGGCAGCCAAACCCAGCAACAACCCGAGCGCATAAACTACTATGGGCAATGGCCATTTGGCCTTTGCAGCATGTGCATCATCAACTATTTCAGAATCAGTTGCTGTCGACGCATATCGAAGACCTACCTGCTCGCGCTTCTCCAGCAAAAACTTGTAAATAAGGTCCTTACTTTGTTGAATACGCTTCATGTTGTTTAACTCCCGGTCCATTGTTGGCACAGTAGTTAAAAATGATTGAACGCCATCAACAATCTTTTGAAGCTGATGCTTCTGTGCTTCAAGCGTTGATTTCAGGCTAATAATTTTCTCTCGAAAATCCTCTTTAAATATCCTGATCTGCGAATTCATTGACGCTAACAGCGGTGCAGTTGGAGGCAATGTAGCCGCAAGCTGTGCCCGCTGTACTTGTAAGTCGGATAGTTTCTGATACAATGTCGATAAATCCGCATCACCTAATGCTGTCGAAGAAACTGGAAGCTTATCCACATTTTCTGATGAATTAGCGTATTTTTCGAGACTTGCCAAAACGCCCAACTGAACCTCAACAGTATTTAAAGCGTTTATGTTTTGCAGGCGGATGTTTTGATAGCTTACTGCTTCTGTATCCACGCTCCACGTTATATGATGGGCGCTTTTATAATCCTCAATTTTTCTTTCAATATCCGTTAAATCACCTTTAAGCGAATCTAAGCGGCGGTCGATAAATTTCAGCGTCGATGCCGATAGCTTGTTTTTATCCTCCAAAGCGTGTTCAAGATATACCGCGAGTATCGAATTCAAAATATCTTTACCACGGGCGGGCACGTTATCACTAATGGTAAGGTTTACAAATGGAGCATCTTTATCCTGCAACGCTACAGTAAGGCTTTTTATATAAAGGTCTGTAGTTAGATCCCTGTCGAATACCTGAACTACCATCGATGAATCGATATAATTCGGAAGATTTGCGGTTGGGGTAAATTTCCAGGTACCAAAACTCATTTTTATCGGCGTTCCGTACTTTACAACTTTATCTGTTCCATCTTCATCTGTAAACTGAAAAGTGTTGCGGTCTTTCAATTTCACCGGTATATAATAACCTTTAGGGCCGATCGTACCTGTTTCCTTTAAAAACTGAAATTTTATTGGGGTTTGATTATACAAATCCTTAGATACCAAACCATTTTTCTCAACATAGTTAACCCATAATTGCAACTGATCAACTACCTGGTATATAATTTTTGTTGACTGCATTACTTGTATCTCGTTTTCAACGATAACAGGTTTGTCAATCGGGTCAAGCTGTGCTTCGGCTGAATTTTGATTAACCGTTAAATTGGCGGATGACGCGGTTGGTGACTTAAACTCAAGCGTCGCATTTATTGGAAAAATGGGACTTGCGATAGATAAGTAGAAATATGCTATCCCAATAAATATTATGGCGCCCAGAACAAACAGCGGCCAATGAAATAAATATTTCTTTATTAACCGGCTGTAGTTAGACGATTGATCGCCCGCTAAAGGTAATGCAAGGGTGGTAACTTGTGGCTTTTGCTTACTCATAAAATAAATTTATTTACTATTTTCTGGTGATAAATATCGCTAAAACTGAAAGAGCTGAGATTAATAATGACACGGTTTGGATAGACGCGTCAGAAGAAATAATTTTTTGCCTGTTAGGCTTTACGTAAATGACGTCGTTATTTTTCAAATAGTAATAAGGCGAAGTGAATATCTTTTTTGAGGTCAAATCCATCGGAATATATTCACGCTTTCCGTCAACTTCTCTTATTATCAAAATATTATTACGTATACCGGTGGCATTCAAATCGCCTGCGTAGCCAATAGCCTCATTTAACGTTAATTTTTCATCCTGAAAATTATAGGTACCCGGCCGGCCAACATCACCTAACACTGAAACCTTAAGGTTTTGAATAGAAACAGATACAGTTGGTTTAGTAAGAACTTCCTGCACTTTCGTTTCCACCAGTCGCGCAGTTTGGTCAGTTGTTAAACCGGATACTTTCACTAACCCCACAATTGGAAGATGCAGATAACCCTCTTTATCAATAATGTAACTAACAATTGAGTTTGGCTCCGTCCTGTTATCATTACCGGCTCGGATATCAGGCATATTGGTTAACGTATTCGGGCGTTCAAGGTTATAATTGAATACATAGTCAGCGTCATTATTCATACTGGTAACATGAATACGTAACAGGTCGCCTGGTTGAATAGTAATGGGGGTATAATTGGTGATGGCTTCCCTGGTAATACTATCTTGTCGCAGATCCTGAAAATAGGGCACACTCTTATAGCTTGTACATGAAAAACTAAACAGGATAACAATAAAAAAAATGAAATTTAAATGTTTTAAGCTCATATAGGATTATTTGATTGTGTATTGAAACATATATATGCATGTGATAAAGTAAATTTGGATGTTATTCCAAACTACATCAACTAAACTCGAAAATCCAGTTTATTAAAAAGCCTTGTTTGCATTGTGTTAACAGGCTTCAAAATTGAATTTGCCCAAACACATTTTTATAAGGTTGCAAAAGGAAATCAGGAACCATTTTTTGTAATTATTTATTCAACGATAGTTTGTGTTTATTTGCTCACGAAAATAGAAAAAAAATTTAAATATTTAAATTTTAAAGATTTTTTTTTGCACTATTTGCAGTAAATGTAGTTATTTAGTTCAATAAATTAAAAGTTACGCACATTTTATTATTATTTTTATTTAAATGCCCTTTAATGTTTATGTCAATTATACCTAATGTTATAGCTACAGCCGACGATTTTGGCCTCAATAATTCGGTTAACCGGGCCATTTTAAATTGTTTTGAAAAGGAATATATAAATAGTACATCATTTATAACCAATACATTGTATTTTGAAGAATCAGTCAGTTTAATTCATGAAAATTCAATTATTCAAAATATAGGCGTTCACATTAACCTGGCCGAGGGAAAACCCCTTACCAACTATATACCCAAACACTGGCTTGATGAAAATGGTAACTGGGACGTAAAAAAAATAAATAAAAAAATAAATTTCTTGAATATTAATTCGAAAAATGCTTTTATAAATGAAATTGGTGCCCAAATCGATAAGGCTTTAGCTGCCAAAATCTCTATTGTTCATTTAGATTCGCATTATCATATACATACGCTGCCCTGCTTTTATCAACTTTTTTTAGATACAGCCAAAAGATATAAGTTAAAACTACGACTTGCACAAACCTACAACGAAGGCAGTTACATTAAGTATTTGTATAGAAAACGCATCAATAACATTTTGAAGCGAAACAATACAGCTTACTCAGCGTATTTCGAGACAGTGGATGAGTTTTTAACCCGAAGAGACAAATTTACGCGCGCAGGGGTTGTTGAGGTTATGCTGCATCCCGATTTTGACGCAGCAGGCGAACTAACTGACCATTACGATGCAGATACTATGATAAAGTGGCTATCATTCATAGAAAAAAAAAATAACGCACAATGACATTGTATTTCTAATTGGTCATTTCTGCGTTAAAACTAATCACTAAATCAAATACCCTATTCAATCAGTTTATATTTTTATCAACTGGTCAAAATGGTTGATGTTGGCAACAGTATCATTAATATGTGCCTTTGATGAGGCCCCAAATAAGATAGATTCTATATTTGGAAGATTACACACATATTCTATGGCCTCTTTTGACGGGATGGCCCCGCCAGCTAAAACCTGCATAGCCACTACGCGCAACTTTTTTGTGCGAAGGGTTTCTTCGTACACCTCTATACCGCCCGACATCCGGAAGCCAACTTTGTTAATTGATGTACAAATAATCGGATTTTCGACGCCTCCCTCTTCTAACACTGCCAGCAGCTTCGGCATATTCATGGTAATAAACCCTGCTTCTGCATCGTATTTCTTATTTACATAGTGATAAAAGCCTAACAATATATCCTTCATGCCAAGGCCCAGCAATAAATCGGTTATAACGTTTTGCAACCAAATTACCGGCGTATTTATTCCTTTAAACATTTTCATTTCTGCATCTATCAGTAATTCCATTATGGCGATAAAATCTTTCGACAAAACAGCCTTACCACCTTTCAACAACGTTGTAAACAAATTGCCCGGAATATATTGTTTAAGTGTATCAACGTACCCCAACTCGGTAACTGCATTAGCGTACTTGTGAGCATAAGGCATACATGGATATATTTTAAAATCCTTATACTTAACCGGATTTTTCCGTATGTGATCGCAAATATTGGCTATCCTGTCATGAGTAGTGCACATAAAGGTATCTATGCCGGCGTCAATCGCGTAGTCGAGTGTCTTAATTATAGCGTTATCATCTTTAAACCGAATGGCCTGAGCCCTCGATTTTTCATCAGAAATATGGTTAACGGCAAAAAACTGGTTGTCACCAAAAAGTATCCTATCCATGTTAAAAATTATTTTGCACTTTTCTTTATCAAATCAATAGCCTTGTCTGTTAACCATGCGGTTTGAAACGTGTTAATTGTATTAGGAACTTCACCTAAAACCGCTTTAACAAAATAGTCAATTTGCGATGAATATTCCTCACCACGCAAATAAAAATCAACTTTATCTGTTAAATCGGTTACATATTTTATATTCCACCCTTTCGTGTAGCCTTCCGGGGTGTTATCATCTTTAAAATAAACCTTCAGTTCGTTAGCGTCAGATACAATTTTTCCTTTGGTCCCCATTACTGTAATAGTGGTAGACATAATACGGTAGGTATCATCACTCCAGTTTACTGATAGTACGCCTGTCAGGTCATCCGATAATTTCAAAAGCGAGTAAACCGCATCCTCAACTTTGTTCGAATAAATGGGTTTTAAAATACTGCCGCTAACTGATGTAATGGGCGCCAGCGTATAGTTGATAAGATCAATAACATGCGAGGCATATTCAAGCAGGCATCCCCCACCCTCCTCTGGATCAGACCGCCATGTATAAGATTGCTTTTTCACCACAACCGGGCCATAAGATTCGCCCTGAAAATGAAATATTTTCCCTAAACTATTGGCATCCAACAACCGTTTTAATTCCTGAAACGTGCCATTAAATTTATTGTGGTAACCCACCTGGTTAACCAGCTTATGTTTTTTTGCCAGTTCTATGAGCGGCTCGCCCTGGTGAGGTGTTAAGCAAAATGGTTTTTCAACAAAAACGTGAATCTTTTGCTCAAGCAGCTCTTTTACCAGCGACGCATGATGTTTGGTTGGCACCGCAACAAAAACAGCATCGGGCCTGGTTTCCAAAATCATCTTTTTATGATCAGAATAGCAGGGAAAGGGCGAGTACTTTCCTAAAATATCAGTAACCATTTTTGAGGTATCACAAACGCCTACTACTTTTACTTTTGGATGTGCCCCGAGAATTGATAAATGGGATATGCCCATTTTTCCTGCACCTATTAACGCAACTTTAAGCATTCTGTATTTTCTTAAATCGTAAAAATAATAATATCACATCCGTAAAAAGCTTCATCTGATTGCCAATATTTCTTTTAAAAATCTCCGGGCGCAAAAAAATTCTAACCAACCAGGCCATCCTTAATTTGTACCAAAAAGGATGAATTGATTTTTGAGTACCTGCAAACCAATCAAAAACATTCCCAATGCAAATAATCAAACCGGCGTTCAAAACGTGCTTATGTTTAACTGACCATTTTTCCTGTTTGGGGCAAGTCATCCCTACAAACAGAATATCAGGTTTAAACTCGTTTATTGCCTCAACCATTTTTTTGTTATCATCATCGTTGAATTCTGTTTTAAATGGAGGCGAATAATATTTACCTTCAATAGCCGGATATTCTTCAGATAATCTTGTTTTTATTTTTTCCAAAGTCTCTTCGGTCGAGCCCAGAAAAAAAACTTTGCTTTTCTGCTTTCCCGCCTTATTTATAAAATAGTCAAAAACATCCGGTCCCTGGTTTTTTTTTATGTTCTTCCATTGCAGTAAAATCGAAGCGAATGCAAAATAAACCCCGTCCAAAACCAAATAGTCTGTCTTTTTCAACGATTCGCGAAAAACTTCGTCCTTTGTTGAAAGGCCATAAGAATTTGGACTAATTGTATTAATTACTTTAGCAGGAACATTATTGATTGAAATTAACTCCAGCTCGTCTGAAAAAACCCTAAACCCCAAAGTATCAACGTATTTTAGCTCAGCCATTGTTGTCGAGTTGTTGTTCAATCACAGTATTCGGGGTTATACTGTTCAGATAATTAAAATTATACAACATTTTCTTTTCCATATAAATCTCAATAAATAAGCCCAGTAACCTTATAATCATCACGAGATACAATTATAATTGGCGAATTTACAATAATAGTGCTTATTTTTTACAAATTTTAAACTTTAACGAACAATTATATGAATAATTTGTCAGTTTATGCGGATAATATATTTATAAATTTCAAGATGATTTGCCTTCTCTTTTTTATTAGATTTTTGTAAAAATAAAAAAATTATCTCGCAAAGCATAGCCTATATTACACTATTACACCTAATTATCAAGCACAATCACTTAAAAAAACACTTTGACATTTTCCAATTTCCTGCACACTTCTATTCAGGAAAAAAAACAGTACCGCATTCAGGAAAACGATATAAGGTTATTGATTTAGTTAATCCTAAAAACGACTCGCGGTATATTTCTCCATCGGGAAATAACTTCTTCATATCAGCTTCGGTTAGCAGTTTTACTTCGTTAATTCTATTAATTGCCGCTTCCCTGGTGCCGGTTTTCGTGTAATATCCTAAATTTAAATTTTTTGTCAAAAAAACTTTTACACCGAACGGCAAAAATTGAAAAAGTGGAAACAGCCAGTGCGGTTCGACAGGGAAATATAAATTAGGCGTTTGTATATAATAATATTTCCCTACTCTGGTGGCTTCGCCGGCCATTCTTTTTTGATTTTCCTTCGAAAAAAGATGCTCTATCACTGAATTAGAAAAAACAATATCAAATTCATTGTCGCCAAACATTGATAAATCCATTGCATTCCCTGCTACACAAACAAAGTTATTCCTATTTGTAACCCCTTTTTCTAAGTTTAACAATAAAATGTGCACATTCGGCCGGTCTTTATAATTCATCTTATCCCAGTAGCTTGCAGTTCCGCCTATATCTAAAATACGCAACGGCTCGCCAGGCTCAAATGTGTCAAGCAGACCGGTAAAAAACTTAAATCTCTTTTCCCGGAATTTCTGAGATATTACACCTTTTACTAATGCAGGATCGGCAAAATTGAACGTCATAGGTCTGGGTTTATTGATATTATTGTTTTAATGCGCCTAATATAAGCTAACAAAATAGACATATAAACGTTTGCCGGAATTTCATTAAACAAATATTTTTTTTTGCAACAGCTGCAAAAATGCCAAAAGTCATTGTCATCTATTGAAAATACCGCGAATTAAGGCTATTTTTCTGAAAATTTTGCGGAAGCAAGCAACCACTTCCATAACACGCAACCAAATGAAAATGGTGACTTATAATTGAATGATGCTAATTGGGTTAAAAAACAAAGTACAACGTTTTTGGAAGGTTGGCCACGAGCGAACATTAAATATAAAAAAGAACATTGTTTATTCTTTTTTAATCAGGGGAATGAGTGTTTTAACCGGCTTCTTACTGGTGCCTGTAACTATTCACTATGTAAACACGGTACAATACGGTATATGGCTAACTATAGCTTCGCTGGTTGCCTGGATAAATACCTTTGACATAGGCCTTAGCAATGGCCTGCGAAACAAGCTGGCTAACGCTTTTGCTTTAAACCAAAATGATGATGCTGTAAAATATATCAGCACAACGTACGCACTGCTGTTTATTATTGCTGGAGCAAGTTTTGTGTTATTTTATTTTGCCGGCACTTTTTTTAACTGGAATCAACTGCTTCACATCCCAAAAACCATTGGTTATAATATTTGGCCCATTGTCATCATCGCCCTGGCTTCGTTTTGTGTTCAATTTATGTTACAGCCTGTTAACAGTATTTTAACGGCTAATCACCATCCTTTCAAAGCTTCATTAATACTGTTGGGGGGGCAATTGCTTACTTTGGCGCTCACTTACTTACTGGCAAAATACACATCAGGCAATTTAATTATTTTGGTGGTTATCGCCGCCGGCTCGCCAATATTTGTTTTATTGTTTAGTACTATTTATTTTTTCAAAACAAGTTTAAAACAGTTTGCTCCGGAGTTTAGTTTTGTTGATTTTAAAAGTGCAAAAAGCCTTTTAAATACCGGAGGCGTTTTCTTTTTTATCCAAATTGGCGCACTGATACTTTACGAAACTGATAATATCATTATAACACGTACACTGGGGCCTAACGAGGTTACTGTTTTTAATATTGCCTATAAATATTTCTCGATAATAACTGTCGTCTTTTTAATTTTTATTAACCCTTATTGGAGCGCTTTTACCGACGCTTATGCAAAGGATGATTTTGCGTGGATAAAGCAATCCATCAAAAAAATGCGAAAGTTGTGGCTTGCGTTTTTATTATTAACCTTAATATTGTATCTTTTTTCGCAGGTATTTTACCGTTTTTGGATAAAAGAAAAGGTAGAAGTGCCTGATATGCTTTCACTATCGGTGGCTGTATCGGCTGTTTTACAGGCTTGGATGGTGATACATTCCTACTTTTTAAATGGTGTCGAGAAACTAAGGGTACAGTTAATATTGGTTATTGGCGCCGGTATTGTCAATATTCCGCTTTCGGTTTGGTTAATTAACCGCATTGGGGTATCGGGGACGGTTGTCGCCAATATTATTGTGATGGTAATCATCAATATTTTTATAACCTGGCAAACCAGCCTGGTCATCAACAAAAAAGCAACCGGCATTTGGAGCCGGTAAATTACAAGTGCATAAAGATTAGTATTAAAAGCAACAAATAATGGCTAACGATATTCCGCTACAAAAAAGAAGTTCTATTTTAAGAAAAATAAGCAATTTGATGAACAAGCCTTCGCACGAGCGAAGCAAGCTAATAAAAATACATACCCGGCGTACCATATTAAGGCTATTCAATTACAAACCCTATTTTTCTAATATGTTTTTGTCCTACCAGCCCGACTCGCAGGCGGTATGCAATGCCTATCCCGAATTTAATAAATTATTCAAAGGATTTACCCGGCATAACAAGGTTAATAACTCGGGCGATATTCAGCGTTTGTGGAGTTTTATCCTCAATATATCGCAAATTATTGATGAAAACATTGAAGGCGATTTTGCAGAATTAGGCGTTTGGCGCGGAAACACGGCGTCGGTTTTAGCACACATTGCGGCTAAAAATAACCGGCAGGTTTACCTGTTTGATACGTACGAGGGATTCAACAAAAATGACATTAAAGGTGTGGATGCCGGCAAAGATGTAACCCGCTTTAACAATACCTCGATTGAACTGGTAAAAGATGTAATAGGTCCCGAAGCGTCATGCTGCCATTTTGTTAAAGGATACTTTCCTGAATCGTTACAGGAAGCGCACAGCCTGATAAAGTATGCGGTAGTAAGCCTCGATTGCGATTTATATGAGCCGATGAAAGCCGGGCTATCCTTTTTTTATCCGTTGATGTCCAAAGGCGGGATTTTCCTGTTGCATGATTATTCAAGCCTGCAATGGGCCGGCGCCAAACAAGCCATAGATGAATTTTGCAAAGAAAGCGGCGAGTTTATTATTCTGATGCCTGATAAATCTGGAAGTGCATTCCTGCGAAAATCGAAGTAAAGAGGGAGAGTAATGAAGAAGCAAGAGTCAAGAATAGGATACCCTAACTTCTTAACTCTTGTTTCTTCATTTCTTGACTCTTATATACTCTTCACAAATTCCCGCACCTTTGCCATCAGCCCCGCTTTGAGCTTTAAATAATCCGGACGATTGGTTATTTTTGTTGAGGAACTTATTTTACCATTTTCCCACTTAAAACGCGGGGTCATTTTGCCTTTATCGTAATCAATTACGTTAGCTAATTCCAGCAAGCCGCCCAAACGGCACGAACTTACTTCAAATTGATTTACATCATCTATATAAATCATCGGCGTACCCATACCTAATGACGGCAATGCACAATGCAATCTGCTGGTTACTACCAATTTTGCTTTAGCATATTTGGCCAGCAATACTTTGGAATAGTCGAATTTAGCCTCTTCGTCTTTAAAAACCGCGTTACGGTCGGCGTGTTTTATATATTCGGCGCTGGTAAGTATATCGTCTGTAAAATGTTCAGAATAGCTTTTGTAAAAATTAGCCGTGCGCAACAGCGATTTAAAATCAGTAGCGTTCACCAACTTTAATGCGATAGTCTTTATGGTTTTAAAATTGGCTGATAAGATAAAAGCCAACCCTAATAACGACATATTTTTCTTCAGCGGATCATACTTCGGGTCAACAAAATAAACTTTATCATCTTTATCGTCCGAAGAATAAGTTTCGCCCAATGTTAAAGTAAGGCATCCCGAAAAATAGGCATCAATACCTTTATTACCGAGCAATTCAACGGTCTTTTTATCGCGGCAACCAATGGGCTCATATTGTTTCAGGTATTTTACCACCTCATCGGTTAATAAACGTTCGTGAGCCACCACATTAACGTGGAACGAAATAAAAAATGGAACAATATCTTTCGAAGGTGGCCAGTTTTCAGGCTTATGCGTAAACCAGCCATTCATAATAAGCGCTACCTTTTCACCGGAATAATCATTCAAATGCTCCCGGTTTAAATAAACATCGGCTCTACCACCCAAAAATTGCAAGGCAGCCAGGCTTTGAATATAATCGCCAACATTATCCTTGCCATTTCCGGCCTCATAAATTAGTATGCCCTTTTTAGTACCCATAAATACTGGTTTTTGTGCTCGTTTTCGTTAAAATTAATGTATAAATCAGGTCGCTCTTCTTTTTAGCGACGCAATGGAAAGCCCCCCAAGCAAGGTTGCAAATCCCAGCGCAGTGGGCTGCGCCCATTGCCCCTGGGCAATAGCCTGCAAGCTTACACTTATTAATATCCAGGGCAATAAATCGCTTTGCAGTAATCGCTTATAACTTGCTTTTACCAACATAACACATACGTTTATCCGAATGACTATAGCCGTTACACCCAAAATAACACCCATCTCGCCAACTAACCTGCCCCATTCGCCTTCGGATATCAAAAAGCTTTCGGCAGTACCCACCAACAACCGCGCACCGGCGTTGGTACCCATGCCTATTCCCAAGCCAAAAAAAGGCAAACTGTACGACTGAAATTGTTCAAAAAAACCAGCGAAAATCCTGTTTCCTACAGTGTCTTGTATCCCTCCCTCGCTTTGGCTGGCGGTTTCAAACCTGCTGGTAAGAGCGTCTATTGCATGTTCAAAAAAACTAACCCGGCTCAAAAATGCAAGTATTACCATTATGCCCATGGCGGCAAGAAACATTCGTCCTAAATATTTGGGCTTACGGGCAATGGATATAGCTGCAAATGCCGTTGTCAGCACCACCTGGAACAGCAGGCTGCGACTAATGGAAAGTGGAATAGCTGCGAGTAAACAAGCCGATGATGCAATTAGCAGGATTCTGTTTATCTGTGTTGGGTTAAGCCAAAAATAAATAATAAAAGCCCCAACCACACCAAAAAACTGCGTATTACCCGTGGTAAATGAAAAAGTTCCGGGCGGCCTAAAATAGCCCAGAGCCCCGCTAAAACCACCACCTTGCGAATCGCTGCCGATACCCTTATTTACAAAAGCCGATTGAGGGCTGTAAAACTGCAATGCAATTAAAAATGCCATTGGGATAGACATCCAAAGCATTATCTTACCCATCTTCAGCACATCCTCCCTATCGAAAATACGGCCAATTAAAAATATAAGCGGAAAATGAAAAAGCAATATACGCACACCGTAAACGGCAACAACTATACTACCATGCCCCAGCGTTATCGCCGTAAAAAAACTAAAAATGGAAATAACCGACATAAATAATACCGATTGATTTGATGGCAACTCGTCATATCGCCACGCAATGTACAACAACCAGATGGCCAGGGGGTCTCTTACAACCAAAAGCGGTGTTGCTAAACCTGGCAATACCCATTTACGTAAAGCGCCTTCAAATACAAGCAATAAAAAATACAGCCAAATACCCTTTTTTAGCAATTTGTGGGCGTCTTCCCGGTTTGCTAAAAGGGTTCTTCTCTTCCTAAATTCTTTCAGAGAAGCGTTAGTCTCCCGGGCTGCTATATCCTCATTTAAACTGGCTTCCATTTATACACACTAAATTAAAATATAATTAACTATTATCAATAATTGCACGAAGCATTTCCTGTCCGTAAATTTCCCAGGGTCGCTTCCTGGCAGCTTCCATAGCTGCACGCCCGGCGTTGGCCACTAACGCCGGATGAAGGAGGATATTTTCAACGGCCTCAATCAGCTTTTCGGTGCGCCCGGCCTCAATAAGCCAGCCATTTTCATTATCTTTTATTACATCGGGTCCTGCCGTCCTATCGGTGGTAATAACCGGGGTACCCTGAGCCATTGCCTCAGTAATCACCAGTCCAAACCCCTCAAATAACGAAGGGAAAATCAACACATCGTGTTCGCGCATCAGTTTTAATACCTCCTGATGCGGCAAACTCGGTATCCACCGATGCTTTGCAAGGGCTTCGTTCAACACCGGGCAGTTGTCGCCGGCCTTATATCCTACAATTGTTAGCGATACTCTGTCGCCAAAAGCATCATGCAAAGCAAAAAAATCGGCAATGCCTTTTCGCTGCGATAGCCCGCCTACAAAAATAAGCTTTAGCGGCCCGGTATTGCTTATATTGGAATTATAATTTCGCGTCCCGGTAACCAGCGGAAATCCATAGGGCACCACACTTACCGGCGGCAACGTGCCTGGAAAATATCCGAGCGTTTTGGCGGTGAATTTACTGGCTACAAAAACATGATCGGCCAGTATCAACTCCTCGTCCTTACGCTGCAACTTATCGTCCGAGTCGCGAAAGCCGGGTAAAGTGGCGGCCCAATCGGGCCAGCGCTCCTGTTCGGCCTTCAGGTATATCCGGCCTGCCCGCCAATATCCTATTGGTAAATCATACAGACATTTTATACCTAACTGTTTTGCCTCGCGGAATGACGATAACGCGCCATCTTCATATCCATATACCGCATCGGGCTTGTTGTTGTTCTTTTTTAATACCGCAAGTCGTTTTGCCACCTGCTGGTCAACATCCCGGTAAACGGCATCAACACTTGCCCAGCCAACCTCGTGCTCGGTGCATTTTCTTAGCCCTGCTTTCGGTAGCGTTAAACGGGCAAGTTCCAATAACGGATGGGTTTGTATTTCCTCACCAGCTAACGGATACGTTCGCCGTAGTGCTTCTTGCTTTATTTTGGCGGGAAGCACATTTAGCCACCACGCCTCGGGGTTAACCGCTATAGAAGTATGAAATTCGCCAAGGGCCCCAGCTTTCGACAGTGCCGCAAGTAAAGCCCGCGAAAACTGATTCCCTGTTGGATGAGATACAACTACTTTCATTGTATATTAGCCAAAGGGGGTACAACCTTATATTTTACTTTACTTAGTACCCATTTAAAAAATTTCCCCCATAGCGGCCGTTGTTTTTCTAAAAGCACGCCTATTAACATAGCCGCTACAAATACCGAAATAATGGCCTCCCAAAGCTGCACGGTATCGTTAAGCTGGAAACCAAACAAGGCGCGCCATAAAATAAGTAACGGAAAATGTAAAACATACAAAGGAAAAGTAAGATCCGCAATATATCGGATTCCGTTTGTCCATTTATTAGGGATACTTGTCGCTTTACCGGTAGGCAATATCCATAATGATACAGCTATGAAAATACCGACTATCCAATCGGTAAAAAACTGATTGGCATAGTAAAGTGGCTTGTAACCTATCATAAACGGCATGGCCGGCACATAAGATACAGCAGCCCAGGCGGCCAACAACCCGGCAAATACTAAAAACCAGGCCCTGGTAGCGTTAATTGCAGGCCGGGGCAAACTGTAGGCAAAATATCCCGCTAACCATACAGGCATCATTAATAAAATTTTGGGGCCTGCTATAAAACAGGCCGCAACAACAATTAATATTGATTTTACCCCAGTCCTCCTGAAAAACCAAAGACCAAAAATAGCGTAATACCAAAACTCAAAACTCAGTGACCATAACGATCCATTAAGTGGTGGCGCTGCCGAAAATAGCCAAACTTCGTTTACAAACAACCCCGACACCAGGTACCTGATACCCGAAAATCCGCGACTGTAAAGCTGCATCAAACCCGGGTTGACGTTTTGTATAAATAGTTGAATAATTGCTGTGATAAGCAATGCCGGAATAACAATAGAACTGAGCCTGGTAAGACGGGCTTGTGCATACTGCATGCCGCCCCGGTTTTTACTTATGGTGGTATGAGCTATCACGTAGCCCGAAAGTACGAAAAAAATAATTACAGCAGCATGCGAAGGTTCGCCCGGGGCAGTTTCATCATGAGCAAGGCCTGGAAACCAGCGATCAAATGCGTGAATATATAAAACGGTAAACGCAGCACAGATGCGCAGGCTATCAAGAAAAACACTCGAACTTCCGGTGATGATACGCGCTGTACTTTTCTCCATTAAACTATTTAAAGATGATGAGTTTTACAAAGCGCAAATTAAAAATTCAATTTCAAAATTGGAATTTTTAATGAATAAACATTTTGATTTAATTAATTTAGTAAGCCTTTTATTTAGAATTTGATAAAACCCGGCGCATTACTGCCAAATTTCCCTCCCCAAAATATTGCTTTCGCACATTTTCAGGTTCGTTATGCTCCAGGTTTACCACGATAACTTTTTGCAACGCATAAAAACCATCTTGCTTGTTTAACGAAGTCCACATGGCTCCTAAACCGTTTGCAGTCACAAATGCCGCAAGGGTGCTGTCAGCCGGGCCATGCCCAAAAACAGGGCGCCCCGCCTGCAAATAACTGGTAAGTTTGGTAGGTAAACTCGTGCGCGAAAACAGCCCTAATGCTTTGCTTAAAGGATACATCGCATAAACAAAATGGCAGGCCGAAAGTTCGGGAATTACTTTCTCTTCGGGAAGGGTATCATAAAAACTTACCGTACCCTTTAAAGAAGCGGGAATGTCATTTGCTGTTAAATGGCATCCCCACATTTTTACCAGCGGCGTTTTACCTTTGGCATTAAAAAATTCGCGCAGTAAGCTTAAAAAGGCGACAAAATCATTTTTATCATAAATAGAACCGATATGCCCTATGGTGACTACTGCATTTTCGTCATCACCATTAACACCAGGGTGCATTATAGCATCGGGCTGTAGATATCTGTGACAAATCTCGCCTTCTTTGCCGCTTAGTACCTTGTAATAGTTACGCATGCCCGCACTTATCACATCAAATGAATCCACCGCTTTTAACGTGGCAGCCGTTAGCTTATCTGCCCAACCGCCCATAAACCTGTAACGGACCGAACGCGCACAAAGTGCACCTGCCCAATCGTCGTGTACCGTAAGGTGCACAGGGCGGCTTTGCTGCCGGGTTAATTCTAACGCTAAACGTAACCCTTCGTTATGCGATACTATCCAGTAGGCGTCGCACTCAATTGCTGCCATCTGCTGCACTAAACTATCAAAATATGGCATCTTTTTGTCAGCCAGCATTTTCCAGGTATTGAGCACATCCTTAACAGGGTCGCCCCCCATTAATGCTTTTCCAAGGTATCCGCTCTCATAACCAGGTTCAGCATTATTGCCCACGTAATACCATGAAATGTCAAAATCAGTAAGCGCGGCTATCAGGCTTCTTAATATAACCCCACCCCCACCCGTTAAAGGCGAGTGCGCTGTAAAAAGGCAAATTCTTCTTTTTTTGTCCAAAATAAACTTTTGCTAAAGTTTTAATAAATAACCTTCACGTCAGGAGACGGCCGAAAGGGATTGTACTAACTCCGCAGCAACTGCCGAAATATCGACCGGCCCTGGCATATCTATTTTACCGGTAATACATGCTTCAAAATTACCCTCGCGATATTCAATAATACCGGCAGCAATTGGCATTTTTGGCATTCCAATAGGTTGCCACGGTTTTGAAACAGATATTACAGGGAGCCCATGATCGCGCATAGCTGCAAACGAGCCGCTTTTTTCAATTACAGCTATGGCGGTGGCTGACAGTCCCATGGTGGCGTTCTTTAAAATACCCGAAACAGCCCCGGCATCCAATTCACCCATTACCTCGACAGGTAAACCTGTTGTTTCCCATACAGCCAGCCATCTTTCCTGCTCGCCCCCGCAGCGCCCAACAAATATAAGTTTAACCGTTATATTATTTTCTTGCGAATACCTGGCTGCGTCCCGCGCAAATTGCGCTATGGGTGCACCCGAATGTATGGTCCCAAAAACAACAAAGGAAATTTGGTTTGTTGAAGATGTGCGCGGAGCAGCTACCTCACTTACCGGGATATTACCAAATAACGGCAAATACGCCGCTGCGAACCCCAGCTTTTGAAGCAAGGAAACATAAAGCTGGGTTTGGGTATGCATTACCCTGGGATACAAATTATTCACTAATGATTTGATCAAACGGCGTTGCGCCCTCCCCCACCAAATAAGCTTTTTTGACTCCTCAACTGCCATTCCCACCCAAAGCTCGTGAAACATTATATGCCAGGGCCTGTTGCCGCCAAGGGTTAATAAAAATTTACTAAACCCTATTCTTAACCCCTTTGGGTGATAGCCAAATGGTACAAATTGTAAACTTAGCCAGTCGGGGTTCAATTCGTTAACCCATTCCCGGCCAACAACCATCGCATCCTTTTCCTGCATTCCCTCTGGTATCTGCAAAACAGGTAGATCCACACCATCCAGGTGTTGTGTGCCCGATACAACCATCGCAATATCACGCTCCTGTAAAGCAATCATACCTGCCCCGTGTCCCTGTTTAATCAGTTCTACCGATAAGCGCCGGCAATAATCGCCGACACCATCGCGACCTGGCCAAAGTGAGCTGCAGATAAATACTATTTTCATTCAGTAAGTCCCATTTCGTTTAAAGCCGATTTAAACTTTTTTTCTAAATTATCCCAGGATAATGTCTCATTATAAAAGCGATAACTATTTAAACACAGCTCGCGGTAAGCATCAGGCGCAGCGTAGTATTTTTCTAAAAAAGCGGTGGCCCCTGATACAAAATTATCGTTATCAAAACAGCAGCCATTTACATCATCCTTAACAACTGAGGTAATACCACCCACCTTTGTAGAAATAACAGGCAATCCATAAGAATTTGCTTCGCTAAATGCCACTGGCGTGCAATCGGCCTTTGTCGGAAGAATTAAAAAAGTGCTTTCTTTTAATAATTCCATTATCCTTGCTTCTCCCTCTTCCACATTTTTATTTATAAAGCCCGTGGAAATGATGTTTTCATTGTTGGCATAAGCCAAGGGTACATCAACGCCTACCACATATAAAATTGTTTTGATCCCTTTTGCGTTGAGGTTATTGAGTACCTTAACAGCATCATCGCCGCCTTTCCGCTCCCAGTCAATTCCTAAAAATAGTAGTTTAAATGTATTGATGCCGCGGTTTTCAACAATTGTTGCTATCTCACTTTGCGATGGTAAACTGCTTAAATTTGAAGCAAACGGAATAATTTTTAGTTTTCGCTGATCGGTAGCGTAATATTGCACAGCCGAATCAACCGCCCATTGCGACGAAAAAACAACTGCATCGCTTATCTGCAGCGCTTCCTTTTGAATAGCATGAATACTATTTATCGCTGAAG
>JABDBM010000010.1 GCA_013288685.1 Bacteroidota bacterium
GCATTGGGCTTATGAACCCGATTTCGACCGGGACATTGGGTACATCAGAAATACCTTAGACGGCCATTTTGGCACCGACCCTAATATTGCCGGGCAGTACATGTGGTACAACCCGCTCATGTATATGACTGAAACCCTGGTTGTAAAAACAACCGGCTTACCTATAAATGTTGTGGTTGCCCGTTCGGGTCCTTTTTTAAACCTGCTGAGTCCAATTGCATTTTTCATAGTACTGGTAAAGCTTTTTGATTATAAAATTGCGTTAGCCGGACTGCTCTCCTTCCTATTTGTATCCAACGGTAATTTGCCCGGCTGGGGTGGCGCTACCTATTCGCCATTAATGCTTGCCGATTGTTTTGTTCAGTTTATATTTTATATAAACCTGTTTTTATGTTACAAGGCATTTAATACGCAAAAACTGTGGTGGTTTATCGCGCTTGGCTCGGGCATAGGCATTGGCTTTTTGGGACATGCTGCGCCAACCATCATTATTATTTTGATATTGATATTATTACAGGGGCAGAAAGTAATTGAAGCACTAAAGGAGAAAAACTTTAAAGCGGTTACAACTTATGTGGTGCAGGGAATTTTTACATTTATACCATTCATTATTTTCGCCTTCCCGTTTTTATATTTTATATGGGGCAAGTACCGCATGCACTTTATTAACAGGGTAATATTAGAATGCGCACCCGGAATATTTGAGCGTAAAAAGTCACTGGAGTTGCTCAAGGTAAACGCTACCATTCCGCTGCTGATTGCTGCGGTGGGTTTTGTTTGGTTTTATAAAAAATTCACCGTTAACTATATACGGCAAATAATTTTATTCTGGTTTTACATTACCTTCTTCCTGTACCTTTATGAATCGGCTTTGCCTACGGTTGATAAACTGTTGCATATCGATCTCCCCGATACAATACCGGCATTGCATTACTTCTTTTATCTGAAAGGTGTGCAATCCGTTTTCTTTGCATTTGGTTTTGTCTTTTTGGCCACATGGGTTATCAATTTCATTAAAACAAAATATAAACCCGGCCTGCCCGCCAAATATGCCGACAGATTGTTGGTATTATTCGTGTTGCTGTATACTGTTGGCTATTATCCCATTTATATGAACCGGCAGGATTTGGTTGAACCGCGCGAGCAGGCATTGGCCAAAGAAAAGCAAAAGGATGACCTCGCTATTTATTACTACATCGAAAAAAATATCCCGTTGGACCGGGTAATCCTATGTGAGCACGATCAATCGCTTTTCCCGGTAATGGCTACCGGGATCAAAATGGTTTCTATCGGCGTTTATTTTTCCAATCCGTATATCAGTTATGATAAACGCGAGAACGACAGGGACGCGATGATATCATATTTAACCACATCAGCTCCCGATTCGGCCAAAAGCCTGTTTGCCGAGTATAAAGTGCGCTACGTATTGCTGGCCAACAACCTTTACGCGAAGTACCGAAACCCTCCCTTTGCTATAAGTAAAGTGTTGTTGAAGAATGATTCTTATACATTGCTGGAGTTAAGTTATGCTTCTGGCAAAGGGATGGTTAATTAAAGATACATTCGGCCAATATCCGCAAATAACTCTTCAACTTCTCAACAGGGTCTCTTAAAAAAGCTCCGGTGCTTAATACGACCTGTTTTAAAACCCATATTACTACCACTTGGCACCGCAGATAAGCAATCGCCAAAAGTAATCGAATAGTGCAAAGGCGGTACAGATCATCCCTACCTAAAAGATGTACTCACCTACACCTTTAGCAATGAATTTAACAGCTTTTAAAGCATATATTTAATGGATTTAAGCCATCATATTCTTATGAATATAATCCTGAATTTAAAGCAGAAAATATCAAATAATATTTAAATTAGCCCACAGCCAATTGATACATAACCGAATAAAATAATATAATGAAGAAAATATTTATCTGTTTATTAAGCCTCGTAATATTTGGCGGCGCAAACGCGCAAAGTGAAGTTTCCATTCACTCAAGCATGAATAAGGTTAAACTCGACTTTACGCTCGATGCATCCGGGAGGCCATCCTACAAAGTTTTTTTCGGCGATAAACCGGTAATTAATAATTCGTATTTGGGTATTAAACTGGCTAATGACACTGCTCTCGATAAAAATTTCGCCTTAACCGGGTCCGAAAAAACTACGGTTGATGAAACCTGGCAGCCGGTTTGGGGCGAGGTGAAAAACATCCGCAACCATTACGAACAGGTAGTTATTCATCTCAAACAAAAATCGGCTACGGGCAGGTTGATGAACATTATATTCAGGGTTTTTGAAGATGGTGTTGGATTCAGGTACGAGTTTCCGAACCAGCCAAATCTGAAATACTTCGTTGTTTCGGATGAGTTAACCGAGTTCGCCCTTACCGGCGATAACAAAACGTTTTGGATACCGGGCGACTACGACAGCAACGAATACTCATACACCACATCAAAAATCAGCGAGATTGATGCCTCGGTATTGGCAAAATCAGCCACTGATATTGCGGTGCGCTTTGTACCCGATAAATACGGCATACAAACACCGTTGATGATGAAAACCACCGACGGTTTGTACCTCAACATCCACGAAGCCGCGCTGGTTGACTATACCTCGATGCAGTTACATGCCGACATCAACACCTTTAAACTTACCGCTAACCTGGTAGCCGATGGGGTTGGTAATAAAGCCTATATGCATGCACCTTGCAGCACGCCATGGCGCACCATTATTGTAAGCGACAAAGCAGCGGATATTTTATCATCCAAAATGATCCTTAACCTTAACGAGCCTTCGAAAATTGAAAATACATCCTGGATAAAACCCATGAAGTTTGTAGGAATCTGGCTGGAAATGCAAACCGGGAAGTCAACCTGGAACTACGCCGACAGAGCCGATACCCTTGATGCTAAGGGCCAATTGATACCCAACGGAAAACATGGCGCCAATACTGCCAATGTAAAACGTTACATTGATTTTGCCGCCGCAAACAATATTGGCGGTGTGCTGGTTGAAGGCTGGGATGTTGGCTGGGAAGACTGGTTTGGAAACTGGAAAGAAAACGTATTCGATTTTGTGACCCCCTACCCTGATTTTGATGTAAAGCAGATTGAAGACTACGCCACATCAAAAGGCGTACACATGATAATGCACAACGAAACTTCAGGCTCGGCAACCAATTATGAGCGGCAGATGGATACCGCCTATCGCTTTATGAATAAATATGGGTATACGTCGGTAAAAACGGGGTATGTAGGCAAAATTGTACCCCGTGGCGAGCATCATGATGGCCAATGGATGGTGCAGCATTATGTGCGTGTTGCACAAAAAGCGGCACAATACCATGTGATGCTGGATGCACACGAACCGGTGCGCCCAACCGGTTTACAGCGCACTTATCCTAACTGGATGGCGAGCGAAGCCGGTCGTGGTAACGAGTACAATTTATTCAGCACCGGGAACCATCCCGACCATGAAACCATCATGCCCTTTACCCGCTTAATGGGAGGCCCTATGGATTATACCCCCGGCATATTCAAAATTAAAGGTTATGCCCCCGGCGATCCCGAAAGGCAGGTGCACACCACATTAGCCAAGCAATTGGCCTTGTACATAACCTTGTATAGCCCGCTGCAAATGGCAGCCGACATGCCTGATAATTATGAAAAACGGATGGACGCCTTCCAGTTTATTAAAGACGTAGCTGTAGACTGGGACGATACAAAAATTGTTGAAGCCGAACCTGGTGAATACGTAACCGTTGCCCGTAAAGAAAAAGGTGCAGCCAACTGGTATATCGGCGCCATCACCAATCAAAACGGCCGCAATGCCATCATTCCGTTAGACTTTTTGGATAAAGGTACTAAATACGCCATCACCATTTATGCGGATGCCGACGATGCCGATTGGAAGAAAAACCCGGAGGCTTATAAAATCACCAAATACTACGTAAACGCAGGCACTAAATTAAACATAAAATTAGCCAACGGCGGTGGTGCTGCCATAAGTATTAAACCGGCAACGGAGGCGGATAAGGGTTTGAAACTTTATAAATAGCATCAATAAATCTTCACCACGAAGGGCACAAAGATTTCACGAAGGACACAAAGGAATGGAAACTGCCCTTTGTGTCCTTTGTGCTTTTCCCATAGTGGCCTTAGTGGTAAACTAACAAAGTAGTAATTAACAAGCATTCCAATAAAAGTTTAAAGGTTTATTTGTAAAGTTAAATGCAAGTTGTATTATTGCGTAATCAATTACGTAATAAATTACATAAATGGAATTTTACAATCAAGTCGGCAAAATGGCCCTGGCCAGCAGGCTTCGCAGATTAAGTGAATTACATGCCGAGCAGGCTGCCGAAATATGCGCACTTTATGGTGTGGATATTCAACCTAAATGGTTTCCTGTTTTTTATTTGCTATCGGTTAACGATGAAAAATCAATCACGCAAATTGCACGGGAGATTGGCCAATCGCATCCATCGGTAAGCAATATTGTTAAAGAGATGATTAAGGCAGGAGTCGTTGAAAAAGGGTTGAAAAACAATGACGGTCGCGAAAACTATGTAAAACTTGCCGAAAAAGGTTTAGCAATAAACGAGCGCATACAACACCAATACACCGATGTAAATACTGCGGTTGAAAATGCACTGAACGAGGCCCAATACAACATTTGGAAAGCGATTGAAGAATGGGAATTTCTGCTGGAACAAAAAAGTATGCTGGAGCGTGTGCGCGACGAGAAAAAGCTACGGGAAAGTAAAGCAGTTGAAATTGTAGATTATCAGCCAAAATATCAACCGGCATTTAAACAGCTTAATGAAGAATGGATAACAACCTGGTTCAAGATGGAAGAAGCTGATTATAAATCGCTGGATCATCCCGACGATTATATTTTAAATAAGGGAGGATGTATTATTATAGCACTGCATGAGGGCGAGCCAATTGGCACCTGCGCCCTTATTAAAGTTGATGACAAAATGTATGAACTGGCAAAAATGGCCGTATCACCAAAAGCAAAAGGACGAGGTATCGGTTATTTATTGGGAGTTGCTATTATTGAAAAAGCAAAGGAAATGGGGGCTAAAAAACTCGTTCTCGAATGCAATACCATTTTAAAACCGGCCATCAGCCTTTATCACAAATTGGGGTTTAAAAAAGTTGCGGGAATTCCTTCGCCTTATGATAGGGCAAATATCCGGATGGAGTTGAGTTTATGAAGAAAGCAGATTTGACAACTTTTAAAAAGTTGTCAAATCTAAACTGCCATACGAAACCCTCACTGCTTGCGCTGTGCCTTTTCCCAGGCAGCGCTTTGTTTTTTGCGGAAATACCTGATTAACCCCATTAACACCGCGTAGTTCATCACACAAAAATAGTAGGGTATAAACAACGCTTTAATGCGGATGTGCCTTTTTTCCATTATCAAACCTAAAATGGCCAGCACGTAAAATAAAAGCTGCGCCGCAAATATCAAATGGAAAAAGAATTCGCCGGGGTCCAACGCAATAATCAGGTTTAAAACAAAAACCAGTATTAGCAAAAACGGCGTCACCGTCCACCGCAATACCCGGTGACTTACATATTGAAAAGATAATACCGGGTACTTAAACGGGTTCAACAGATTCTTCAACCGCAGGATAGATTGGATGCCGCCTGCAGCAATCCGCACTTTTCTTTTTAATTCTTCGGTTACATTTTCCGATGCATTTTCAGTAGCATAGGCTTCGGGCTCGTAAACAATACGATAGCCTTTGGCAGCAATATACATCGATATCATAAAATCGTCCAAGATGGTGTCGGGCGGCACGTCCTGATAAAGGGAACGCCGTACGCTGAACAACTCCCCTGCCGCGCCAACGACCGAGTATAGTTCCGAATCCCATTTTTTTAACGCCGATTCATATTTCCAATAAAAGCCTTCACCGGCAGCGCTGGCATCAGCGCTTACATCCATTTGCACACGTTTCTCGCCGGCTACAGCGCCAACGGTTTTATCCTGATAATGACGGCAAATGCAGATCATGGCATCGGGGTTTAAATTGGTGTTGGCGTCGGTAAAAACTACTGCCTCGGTATTTACATATTCCATAGCCCGATGCACCGCCGCTATTTTGCCACTGCGTTCGGGCCGGTGCAGTAGCTGTATTTGAGGATAACGGGCAATAATATCGGGCGTTTTGTCGGACGAACCGTCGGTAACAAATAAGAACTGCAGTTTGCCTGCCGGGTAATTCAATTTAAGACAGTTGGCAACTTTTTCCTCAATCAGAGATTCTTCGTTGTAAGCAGCCACCACCAGTGTACAAGCGGGCAGTTGATCTTCATTAACAGTCGGAATAACGGGCTTGCCTTTAAGCGCTCTTTTTATTTTGATGAGGAAATAGAGCAAAATGCCATAGCCCATGAAGGTGTAAAAAACAATAAACAGGCTAATCCAAAAGGTAATTTTCATTTCTATTTTCTTTTGTTTTTATAGTTTGAAAATTTTACCACAGAGGCCGCAAAGCGAAAAACACAAAGGACACGGAGTGTGTTTTTTTAGTATTAAAACGTTAGTGTCCTTTGTGAAGCCTTTGCGTTCTTTGTGGTTAATTTTCAACCACACAAAATTTTATTTTATTGTTTCAATCCGGTACCCCAAATTGCTACTGTTTTTGCTGTGCGTAATGTTCCACCAAACTGCTCTAAAAAGCATGGGTATAAAATTGTAATTTTTGCCTTTAATATACGCAATAATATTGCGGGGTACAACCAACAAAATAAAGTATAAAAAAAACACCGGTTTATTTAACAACGGAGCATTGCGGCGCACAAACAATATGCGATTGCGGTTCATGAAGTATTCTTTAAGTTTACTTTTTTTTCCTACCGAAATTGATTCTTTGTGGTAAATCAAGGCATCGGTGCATATCCAGGCCTCGTAGCCGACTTTTTTTATGTGTTCGCACCAGTCCAACTCCTCGTAGTATAAAAAAAAGCCTTCATGCATTGCACCCGCTTTTTCGATGGCTTCTTTTTGCACCATCATTGATGCTCCGTGGCAATATGCGGTTGGGCCCATAATATGATCATATTGGCCGGTATCTGTTTGCCGCAGACCTATACAAGTGTTGCGGCAGGTATAAAAATTCATGGGTGTGTAGCCGGCATATTGTATCAGGCTTTTATCATGATAGTATTTAATTTTAGGTGATATCATTCCCACTTCCGGGTGTTCATCCAATACATTGGTCAACTTTTTAACCAAACCCGGCGTAAACTCGGTATCGTTATTCACAAAAAAGAGGTAATCGCCTGTAGCTGCTTTTATACCCAGATTGTTTCCTCCGGCAAAACCCAGGTTTTTTTCGGAGCGGATAAACTTAACATGCGGATAATTAGTTTGCCAGGCTGTTGGTAAATCAGCGCGGCTGCCGTTGTCAATCACTATTATTTCCAAACCGGCAGCGTCTTTTATCGATAACAAAAGTTCTTCGGTAACTTTTGGCTGGTTGAAATTTACAGTAATGATGGAGGTCTTTTTCATTATTTGGCGATAACTCTTCTACGTTATTTTAATACGCAATGTTAGTTATAAGTTTATTAAGTTAGCTTGAGGCATAATAAGTTGATTAAGTTGGCCAATATCATACAGCTTAGTTAAACAATATGCAATTTAATTTCATAAATGATTATATTTAGCGTCATTACTATTGTACACAGAGATGAATATTGATACTGGCGGCACAAAAGATCAAAAAACATCTAAAGTTTTTTTTCCTAATTTAAATGGTGTGAGGGCAATTGCGGCACTGATGGTTGTTGTTGCCCATACTGAACTTCATAAAAAAGCCTTCAATATCCCCCGAATAGGTGGCCTTAACCTGTTTAATTTGGGTAAAGTTGGCGTAACGGTATTTTTTTCGTTAAGTGGCTTTCTGATAACCTACCTGCTGCTCGAGGAGAAGAAAAAATTCGTAAAGGTGAATTTTAAGGATTTCTATATCCGCCGTATTTTAAGAATATGGCCCCTATATTTTCTTGTTATCATATTTGGGTTCTTTATTTACCCCAAAGTACACTCCGCCGAAGCCTTGCTGCTTTCGGTTTTCTTTATGCCAAACATTGCGTTTACCCTCAGCTTACTGCCGGCTATATTTGACCCAATATGGTCAATCGGCATCGAAGAGCAGTTTTATATCTTTCACCCGCATTTTTTCAGGATAAAAAAAACGGAACATATCCTGTATGGCATGTTGATATTTATGGCGCTGTTTTTGGGAGTAAGCGTAGCCGTCAGCCAATTTTATCACGGCGAAAATATAGCTATTAAACAACTTTTTTATTATGCCAGGTACGATAATATGATGATTGGCGGCATATTTGCCGTATTGTATTTCAACACCAAAAACGAACAATTTGATTTTAAATTCCAGACCCTGTTTAACCTGATTTTTAACAAATATGTGCAGTTGTTGTTGGTGGTATCGTTTTTCGGTTTTGTAGGACTGTATATAACCTACACAATTCCGCGTGGCGATATCATACTTGCCTTACTGGCCGTGTTGCTGATTATTAACCTCTGCGACACTGATACCAGTATCCGCAATTTAACCAGCGAAAAATTTCAATTTACCGGCCGTGTTTCGTACGGAATTTACCTGTTGCACAAATTCCCTTTGTTCCTGATGCTTTACCTGGTAAAAACTTATCTGAGCACGCAAAATTTAGTTGTTCAGAATTTGGTTTTGTATGCAGGCACACTGACAGCAGCTATAGGGCTTGCCTTCGTTTCGTATCATGGTTACGAAAAGTATTTCCTGCTCCTAAAAAAGAAGTTTCAAAAAGTTCCCAGCGGAGGGGAATAGGGCGTTTATATGTGGGAGGCGCGATACTTCGCGTCTCCCACATATAAACGACATCAATGCGGATATGTAGGGTTAATATATGGTTGAGCGCATAGTGGAAGACGCGAGTATCGCGTCTCTACATCATTTTTCCGCGGCTACCCTGTCTAAACATTGCTGAAGTACCACCGCAAATTCCTGATCGTTGGGCGGAGCAAATATGGTGTTATGTTCGCCAGGGATGTCATGCACATTTACGCCTTTTAATGCAAATTCACGCCAGCCCAAATAATCGAAATCATTCATATAAAAAGTCCTTTTCCTGGCCTTAAACAAGTCTACAACTATATTTAGTGGCTTTTGGAAATAATTGTGCTTTGCCTTGGCACTGGCTTCATCTATCTCATTGTCATAGGCAAAAAAGCCTTCACGTTTATCGTCATTGCCCTTCAGCTTCCAAAACCGGCGGATCACCATCCGTTTAATAATGGTCGATTTATATTCTATCGTTCTTTTCGGATCCTGTGCAAATAATACGAAACTATAAAGCAGTTTCTTGAAAAATAGAATGATCCGGTTGGGAATCCGCTTATAATACGGGTCATATGCATCACTTTGTTTGGCGTAGGTATCAAATACGGCCAGCATTTTTACCTCTTTGCCCATATTAATCAGCTGATGAGCCATTTCGTAAGCAATGGTACCACCCAACGAATATCCAGCCAAAGCATACGGACCGGTTGGGTTTTGCGCCAATATCTCGCTGATATAGTTAGCGGCAATTTCCTCCATCACGTCCAATGGCTCATCAACACCATTAAGACCTTTTGCCTGCAAACCGTATACCGGCTGTTCGGCATCCATATTCATGGCAAGGGCGTTAAACAATAACACGTTTAAACCTGCGCCATGTACTATGTACAAAGGCATTTTTGAACCCTGTGGTTTAATGGGCACCAGTGATTCCCAGGTGATGGATTGACTATCCATATTCAACACCAGCGCCAGTTTTTCGATGGTCGAATGCTCAAACAAAGTAGCAAGCGGCAGTCGTTTACCCGTTAGTTTCTCAATACGCGCCATTATCTGCACCGCCACCAGCGACCGGCCACCCAGCGTGAAGAAATTATCAAAAATACTGATCTTTTCCAGGCCCATCAGTTCCTGCCAAATTTCGGCCACCTGTTTTTCAATATCTGTGCGGGGCGCAATATATTCACTACTGCGGTTTACTAAACTATAGTCGGGTTTGGGTAACGATTTCCGGTCGGTTTTGCCGTTTGGCGTAATCGGGATAGAAGGCATCAGCACAAAATCATCGGGCACCATATATTCGGGCAACACAGCCATTAGCGCCTGTTGCCAACCATAAGTTTGCGATTTCAGATCTTCAACCTTTGCATCCGGCGCCAAAACAATATAGGCCACCAACCGCGGATCGCCTGGGTTATCTTCGCGGGCAATAACAACGGCCTCCTTTATATTAGCTTCGCCTACTAAAGCATGTTCAATTTCTTCCAATTCAATTCTGTAGCCCCTAACTTTCACCTGGTGGTCAATACGGCCAAGGCATTGTATGTCACCATTTTCTTTAAAGCGGCCCAAATCGCCCGTGCGGTATATTTTTTCGCCGGGTTTATCAGAAAACGGGTTGGATATAAATCGCTCTGCTGTAAGGTCGGGGCGATTTAAATAGCCTTTGGCCACACCGTCACCACCGATAAAAATTTCTCCCGTTTCGCCGTCGGTAAGGCTATTAAATGCTTCATCTAAAATATAAACCTGCGTATTGGCAATTGGGCGGCCAATGGAAATATCCTCATCACTCTCAATTAATTTCAAGGTGGACCAGATAGTGGTTTCTGTTGGGCCGTACATATTCCACAGCGCGCTGCTGCGCCAGGTAAGTTTGCTTACCATATCTTTCGGCAGGGCTTCGCCGCCGCAAAGTATTTTTAGCGGTAAAAATTTATCCCAGCCGGCTTCCAGCATCATGCGCCAGGTATAAGGCGTGGCCTGCATAAAGCTGATGTTTTCTCCTTTCACCAAATCGAGCAGTAAACGGCCGTCTTTTGATGTTTCTGAATTCGACATAATCAGCTGTGCACCAGTGATGAGCGGCAGGTACAACTCCAAACCGGCGATGTCAAATGATATGGTAGTTACGGCCAGAATTTTATCTTCCGCTGTCATACCCGGCGCCTTTTGCATGCTGAGTAAAAAGTTAACCAGGTTGGTGTGGCTAATCTGCACACCCTTTGGCTTTCCGGTTGAGCCGGAAGTATACAATATATACGCCAAATGGTCGCCGGTTACTAATGTTGCGGGCTCGGTAGCGCTGTAGCTGTCGAATTTTTGCCAGGCATCTTCAATCAATATTTCGGTTGCACCGGATTGAAAATGTTTATGATATTTTTTTGAGGTGAGTAAAATTTTGGCTGCGGAATCTTCCAGCATAAACTCAATACGGTCCTTCGGATATTCCGGATCAAGCGGAACATAAGTAGCACCAGCCTTCAAAATAGCCATTAACGAAATAACCATTTCGGGCGAACGATCAAGCGCTAAACCTATCACATCGCCTGGTTTTATATTACAATCCACCAATAAATTGGCCAGGGCATTAGAGCTTTCGTATAATTTTTTATAAGTTAATGTGCGGTCGTGAAATTTTAATGCTACTTTATCAGCATATAGTTTGGCGCATTCATTCAAAAAATACGGAAGCGCTTTGTTTTTGGGATAATCTTCAAAAGTATCGTTCCAGTTAGTGGTATTATTAGTGTTAGCACCCGTTCTCATTCCTTCTAAACTTAGTTGATCAGCATATTTATAAACCGGTTATTCCGATAAAAGTATCATTTTGTTTTGCATTGTAACACCTATTTTACATTTGTACGTATTATTCTGCATTATGGATGTGTGGCGTATGAATAAATTTTTTATTCGCCCCCTTTAATTTAAACAGCAGCAATACCATAGTAAAAAATATCCGCGGTATCCTCAACATAGCACCAAAAAGTCTTCTGTTTAAAAACGACGCCGGAATAGCTATTAATATGCTGGTATAACAAAGTATGGTAGCTGTTAACCATAGCTGCCATCCGGGCCATACACCGGGAATTACCAGCGCTATTAATAACATAAGCGGCATTAAGCCCAGCATAAATATGCGGGGTAAAATGGCGGTATGATATATTTCATTAAAATAATCAAAATTGCCCTCCTTAAACAAGGCTGTAAAGCCGGTGCCGCCGTACACGCGCAAAAGGTTAAACTGAGCAGCAAGCCAACGGCGTCTTTGTTTTTTAAATATTTCGGGGTTGCTTACTTTCTCGTCATAAATCAGTGCGTTTTCGGCATAAGCAACGCTTATTTTGTTACGGGTAAGTATCAGGCCCATTTCTTTATCAAAACCACCCACAGCATCAATTTGCAGCATTACCTCTTTAAATAACTGATATTCCAGCACCATACCCGAGCCAATAATTGCTGCAGATAGGTTAAATACCCGTTGCGATTTACGGAATAGGTGGTTATTTACTTCTTCGCTTATGGCATCCAAAACGGCAATGGATGTATTGGTATTTTTTGCCACCCGATGTCCTTGTATTACGCGGTCACCGGCCTGCAAATAATCATTCAGTTTATATAAAAAATCGGGCGCGGCTATATTATCTATATCAAAAACCACGGCCGCATCAAAACCATCGGCTGTGTTTTCAATAGCCTTATGCAGCGCTTTTGACTTGGTGCTGTTTTCAAAAACTACTTCCAGCACCTGTATAGGCAGTTGTTTCAGTTTTTCAATTGTTTCGGGCTTCATGGAGTCCGCAATTACACAGATGTGGAAAAGCTCTTTTGGATAATCGAGTGTAACGGCTGCCGCAGCCGAGTTTAATATAATTTCGTCCTCTTTGTATGAGCATATATAAATAACAAACTTGGCTAAAACAGCGCTTTGTGGCGGAGTTTTAACAGACACAAGCTTACCTGCAACAGAAAATACAAACAGATACAAGCTATACACCCCAAGGTATATAAACATTAAGCCTGTAATAATTGATACGATAAATTCAATAACTTCCATAATCAGTCGTTTATACGATGGTACTTTGATAAAGGGTTCATTGGGATGGATTTCGGAATTATTTAGCGAATTTAACCACAAAGAACACGGAGCTTTCACAAAGATCGCAGGGAAGAAAAAGGAAATTCAAGATCATTTTTGTTTGTGTTCTTTGTGCCTTCTGTCAGTGCTCTCTGGATTAAAAAAACTCATACTTTATCAAAAAGCATCAATCTATTTTAACTCCCGCGATATTCAAATTTAATTGTAACTTTAAAAAAACGTTAAATCGTCTCCTCTGTTTTCGTGTAGTTGAAACATACCGGGGCTAAAACCGTACAACACAATTATTACAAGGTAAGCAATTATATACACCATTGATGCTATTTTAATTTCAATAACGCTGATTTGATTGAAAACTAACGCCGGCTTTAACTAATGAAGTATTATATCAAGCTTTTGCGCCCTAAAGACTGGGCTAAAAACATGTTTTTATTTATACCCTTCTTTTTTGCCGGAAAGCTTTTTGATTTCCACAAAATTGAGTTGTTATTAATTGGTTTTGTAGCATTTAGTTGTATTGCCAGCAGTATTTATATTATAAACGATTATAAGGATATTGAAGACGATAAGAAACATCCTGTAAAATCGTCGCGTCCGCTGGCGTCCGGTAAGGTAAAAAAATCACATGCCATATTTATTTGCATAGCTTTAATAATTGCGGGTAATGCATTGGCCTGGCTGGCGAACCACAGTTTTGTGTTTAACATTATTTTGGCTATTTATTTTGTAATGAACGTTGCTTATTCGTTCGGATTAAAAAACATTGCCATATTGGATATACTTATCCTGGCTATGGGTTTTGTGCTAAGAGTAAAAGGAGGCGCCACTATAGCTCAGGTAGATATTTCAGAATGGCTGATCATTATGACTTTTCTATTGGCCCTTTTTATGGCATTAGGCAAACGGCGCGATGATTTGATTCTTAAAGGAACCACCGGCAGCGATATGCGAAAATCCATGAGCGGCTATAACATCGAATTTCTAAATACCATGCTCGGGCTGTTTTCGGCCATCATTATCGTATCGTACATCAATTATACCGTTTCAACACGCACCATCGAAAGGCTTGGTACTTACCGAATGTATTACTCCAGCATTTTTGTTGTGGCGGGTATAATGCGCTATTTGCAAATTACGTTTGTAATTAACAAATCGGGGTCGCCCACCGAAATTTTATATAAAGACCGTTTTATACAGCTCACTATCATTTTTTGGATAGCCAGCATCTTCGCAATTTTGTATTTGCGTGATGTAAACACTTTTGGTACATGAAGAAACTCCTGTTCAATTTTGGAAAATACCCCGTTATTGAAGCCGAAGAGACAACTTTCGTTTTTCAGAATCAATTGAATGACCTGGTTACCGGCGAGCCTGTTTTTATTGCCCGCGGCAGCGGCCTGTGTTACGGCGATTCGGCCCTTTCACAAACCACTATTTCTACCCTTAAATACGATAAAATACTCTCCTTTGATACCCAACAGGGCATTTTTGAATGTCAAAGCGGTATAACATTGGAACAGGTGCTCACTGTTATTGTACCCAAGGGCTGGTTTTTGCCGGTTACGCCCGGCACCAAATTAATTACTATTGGCGGTGCTGTGGCCAGTAATGTACACGGTAAAAATCATAAAACCCACGGCTCGTTTTCGCGGCACATTGTAGAAATGGATGTTTTACTGGCATCAGACGGGTTGCTTACCTGCAGCCATGATACTTACCCCGACCTTTTTGAAGCTACCTGCGGCGGCATGGGCCTAACTGGTGTAATAACCCGCGTAAAGTTCAGGCTGAAGAAAATTGAAACTTCCTTTATACGCCAAAAACAAATAAAGGCAAAGAATTTTGACGAACTGATTAGTTTGTTTGAGGAATATCGGGATTCCACGTACATAGTTGTTTGGATTGACTGCTTAAAAAAAGGCAAACATTTTGGACGCAGTATTTTAACAGTAGCCGAACACGCTATTCTGGACGATTTAAACGATGAACACCGTAAAAATCCTTTACAACTGCCGGGTAACAAAAAATTAACCGTCCCTCCTATTATGCCCTGGTGGGTAATCAATACATTTAGCGTAAAAGCATTTAATTTTTTGTTTTATGCGAAAAATTATGCGAAGGAAATAAGCAAAGTAATATTGTATGATCCTTTCTTTTATACGCTGGATGCCATTAACCACTGGAACAGGATATACGGTAACAAGGGATTTGTACAATACCAGTTTGTGCTGCCATTGGAAGCAACAGACGGCCTGGCCGAAATATTACGCAGCATCAGCGACAAAGGGATGGGGTCGTTCCTAACAGTGTTGAAAGTGTTGGGCAAACAGGAGAGTATGATCTCTTTTGCACGGGAGGGTTATACCCTGGCCATCGATTTCCCGATAAGGAAAGGCGTATTTGAGTTTTTAAACGAACTGGACGAAATTTTGTTAAAGCACGGCGGCCGGATATACCTTACCAAAGACGCCCGCATGAAACCCGAAATGCTAAAGAATTATCCCGAACTGGAAAAATTTAAAAGCATTATAAAAAAATATGACCCAGAAGGCAAAATAAGGTCTATACAATCAGATCGCCTGCAATTAACACCTATAAGCAACGAATAACCATTGGCCAAAACCAATGACTAATGACCAATGACTAATGACCAACAACAAGACAGTTTTAATTCTCGGCGCTACATCTGACATCGGTATCGCGATAGCAAAAAAATTTGCTTCCGCTAAATACGATGTGCAGCTGGCCGCGCGCGACGCGACGCAGATACAAGCACTAAAATCGGATATCGAGATCCGTTATGAAGTGGCTTGCAGCACTTTTTCTTTTGACGCATTACAATATGCCAGCCATGCTGCTTTTTTTGAAGGTTTAACTCCAAAACCGGATATAACGGTGTGTATTTTCGGCGTTATGTATGATGAGGATGATGCCTTAAACGATTTTGCGCTCGCCGAGCGGATGATAAATACTAATTATACCGGTGCAGTCTCCATTCTTAATATTGCTGCTAAATATTATATGGCACAAAAACAGGGCGCCATTATCGGCATCAGTTCGGTAGCAGGCGACAGAGGCAGGGCAAGTAAATTGATTTACGGGAGTTCGAAAGCAGCATTTACCGCTTACCTTGATGGCTTGCGGAATAAATGCTTTAAAGATGGCGTTCACGTAATGACGGTAAAACCCGGTTTTGTAAATACCAAGATGACCGAACACATGCCGTTGCCCAAGGCACTAACAGCTGAACCGGCGCTTCTGGCCGATGTGCTTTACAAGGCCTTTACAAAAAAGAAAAATACCGTTTATATTAAATGGATGTGGCGTTATATTATGCTGATTATAAAGAATATACCAGAGTTTCAATTTAAAAAAATGAAATTATAATTTGAGAGCTAATGTTTGATAATTAACCACAGAGAACACAAAGGGCACAAAGATTATATCTATCACCAATAAAACTTCGTGTTCTTTGTGCTTTTCGCTTTGTGCTCTTAGTGGTAAAAAATAACAAAGCGCCCACCAGCTATGAAAAAAATTGCCTTTTTTGATTTCGACGGTACTATCACAACCAAAGATACCATGCTGGAATTAATAAAATTTCAAAAGGGCACAGCAGCCTTTTATTCCGGTTTTTTGCTTAACTCGCCCTTTTTGGCAGCTTATAAAGCAAAAATAATCAGCAACCAACGGGCAAAGGAAAAGGTACTGGTTTATTTTTTTAAAGGCACACCATTAGCATCGTTTCAATCCGCTTGCGAAAACTTTGCCACTCAAATATTACCAGCGCTTATCCGCCCGGCAGCCTTAAAGGAAATTGCTGAATTAAAAACTAAAGGGTTTGAAATTGTAATAGTATCCGCATCCGCAGAAAACTGGATAAAAACCTGGTGTCATCAAACAGGTGTTAACCTGATCGCCACCAAATTAGAAACGATAAATGATACCCTTACGGGGAAATTAGATGGCTTAAACTGCCACGGAGAGGAAAAAGTAGCGCGGATAACAGCGGGCTATGATTTATCACAATACAATGAAATATATTGCTACGGCGATACCAGCGGCGATAAGCCCATGCTGGCGCTGGCAACTAACGCATTTTATAAGCCCTTTAGAGCCTGATTTTTTGATGCAGTCGCAAAAAATCAAACATCTAAACAAACCTTACACCGCCTTTATTGCCATTATAGCAACTTCAAATTCATCGTTAGAAATAAGCGATTTGCTTTTTATGCGGGCCTTGTAGTTATAAATGGTATTAACAGAATATTCAAGAATGTGGGCTATTTTTTCGGTGTCGTTAATGCCCAATCTCACCAGTGCGAAAATCCGCAGGTCGGTATTTAATAACTGATTGGGAAGCAATTTCACATGATTTTCGTCGCTGAAAAGCATGTTGTAACTATCAACGAAGTTTGGGAAGAGTTTTAAAAACGCCCTATCGAAGTTTACAAAAAGTTCTTCGCGCTCTTTGGTAAGATTGATGTTATTAATAAGGATGCGGATATCATCAAACCGTTTAGTGGTGAGCTTATTATCAACAGATCGTTTAAACTTATCCAGTTTATTGATGTATTCGGATATCAGGTTAAAATAATAGCCTATATACTCTTCTTTTATGGTATCGGCTTCATTAAGCTTGTGGATGGTTTCCTGCAAATGGTGGTTTGATTCTAAAATAATTTTATCGGCCACCTTTAGTTTTTGCAACTGTTTATAAATAATAACCGCAAACACCACCACGATTAGGGCCAGAACTGTAAGCGACGATGCGTAAAAAAACAAAGCGCGGCGCTGCCCTTCTACCGAATTGATGCGCTCACCCGCAATTAGCGGCAAAATGGCGCTCACCTGTATTTTGCGCTGCCTGGCGCCGTAGTAGCTGGCATCGTCCAGCGCTTGTTTAATATAGATATAGGCATTTTCAATATCCCCGTTTTTCTGCAATAGTTGGGCCAGGTTGGTCATGGCGGCAGTTTCTTTGGTCGACGACCGTACATCGGCCATAGCCGCCACAATCAGCAGGTTAATAGCGCTGTCGGCTTGGTTATTACGGATATAAATATCGCTAAGCGTTGATGCGGTTACGGCAAACTGATGATCAGTTAGCTGATAGTTGTTAAACAGCCCTTTTAAATCGGTAAGGGCTTTGGTTATATTACCGGCTTTAAGATATTTTAACCCATTGTAGTAAATAAACTCGAACGAGTTTGGTTCGCATAACACTGCGCCTGAGTCGATGTATTTAGCGGCCCGGCTGTTGTAAATAGACATGTAATAATTGTCTTTGTCGAAATCGGCCAGGTCGTAATAAGTACGGGCAGTTAAAAAGTAATACTCGCGGCGGGCGTTATCGTCCAGCAATTTGGGGTTTACGGTTTTTAGTGAATCGAAAGTTTCTTTAAACATCCCCGATGAAAGCAATATAAAGCCGAATTTAATGCGGCTATAAGCAATTTTTACCGGATCGTGCAGTAAAACGCCGGCTTGCTGAAGCTTTTGGGCATAGTAAAAAGCCTTATCATAGTTAAACGATTTATATTCTTCGTACAAATCCAGGTATACCTTGTATTTAAAATTCAGATCGGGGTTGTCGTTGCTGCTTAAATCTTTCTCTAATTTTTCTATCCTGTTTAGCTTTTTATCATCAAAGCTGCTTTTGCCATCCAATGTACTGTTCAGTCTTACCAACAAACTGTCGTGACTGGTTTTTGCGTACAGCGAATGTGTTAACGATAAAAAAAGAAAAACAAGCAGGGTTTGTTTCATGCACCGGGATTTGATAATTGGCAAAGGTAAATTATCCTATAAAAATATAAATATTTGTTGATTAAGTTAAAATTGGTTGATTGAGTTAAAAGAAAAATGTCATTTCTCACTGCGTTCGAAATGACATCCGGGGTTCCCCATCACTTCACCGCCATATACAAAAATGCGGCAATTGCCGCCCCAATTACCGGTCCCAAAACCGGTATCCAGGCATATTGCCAGTCGCTGGTGCCTTTGCTTTTTATAGGCAGTATGGCGTGCATAATACGCGGACCCAAATCGCGGGCGGGGTTTATGGCATAGCCGGTAGTTCCGCCGAGAGCGAGGCCTATTACCCAAACTAATAATGCTACCGGCAACGCCCCTACCGACCCTAAACCAATGGGTGTTTTAGCGGGTGTTATTTCGGCGCCTGTTATATAAAAAACAACAAATATCAATACAAAGGAACCGATGATTTCGCTGGCAATATTGGAGAAAAAATTGCGGATAGCCGGACCGGTACAAAAAACAGCCAAAACTGAACCCGGGTTATTGGTACGCTGAAAATGATCGTAATACATTACCCAAACCAACAATGCTCCTAAAAAAGCGCCAAGCATTTGGGCAATTAAATAAATAGGCACACTGGCCCATGGAAATTTGCCGGCAATGGCCAGCCCAATGGTAACAGCCGGGTTGAGGTGCGCGCCGCTATAAGGCCCTGCTACCACCACGCCTACAAAAACAGCCAGGCCCCAGGCGGTGGTGATCACTATCCAGCCGCTGTTGTTGCCTTTAGTATCATTTAATAAAACGTTGGCAACTACGCCGTCGCCTAACAAAATCAGTAACATAGTGCCGAGGAGTTCGGCCATAAATGGTGTCATATAGGGTTTATTTTAATTGTGAACTATTTTGCCAATAAACCCTCATCCGCTCAAAATAATGCTCTACCCAACCCGATTCGTATTGCCCACCATGTGGCGGCAAATTGCAATGAGTTAAAGTAATTAATGTACTGCCGTTTTTATCCTCGAGCGTAAGCTCAATAATCGAATCGGCTTCATCGTCCGCAAACTCAACCGTGCGCCACGATTGTACAATTTTTGAATGTGGCACCAGGTCCTCATTTCTCCCGGTTATATAGCCATCATAGGCCATAAATTCGGCGCCAACTTTAGTACTGGCAACAGCCGAAGTACTATTCGTCATTTCGGCATGTTGCTTGCTATCCAGCCAGGCATTATAAACAGCCTCTTTGCTGGCCGGTATTACAGCCGATACGGTGAATGACAAAGCCATGATGTTTTTTGGTTAAATTGGTTTTAACACCATAAATGTAGCATTATTTTCATAACCCAAATTTGTAAACATATAAGCTTCTATTATTTTCAAAAAAAGCGATATTTGGTCAATGGATAATTTACCCTTTAATACCGCCGGACTTTGCGCCGAAGATATAAACAGGTTTCACGATACCTATAAATCATTAAAAGAAAAACTCGGTATACAGTTCACCGGAAATATCGAATTCTATCTGAGCAATTTCGAACTGTTTAAAAGTTATATAGATATCAGCCTGCGAAATTCGTACGTAATTAAGCAGGATAATGATAACGACTGCTACATTCTGTTTGTAAGCGCCCATTCTAAACACGTTGATCACAAAGGCACCATTTCTGATAGTTATGACTGCCAAACCTGGGCACTGGCGTACTTGAAACACGATTTTGGCCGCGTACTGATACGGCGCGAAACACTTGCCGATAAGATCAAAGAACTTATTCACCCCGTTGAACTGGATTTTGCCGAAGACAAAGCCTTTAGCGATACCTTTTATGTTTTAATAAACGACCATCAAAAAGCCGTTGCCGGTATGGACCGCAATTTCCGCAATGCGGTAATGGATATTCGCGATGATGATTTTGTTATTGAAATTATAGAGCATACGTTGATTATTGGCAATAAAAAACCGATATCGGCAGAAAGAGCAGTGCATTTGGCAGAGTTTGTGGCGAGGTTATCGTCTATGTGTTAGTTTTTATTTCTCCTACCCTCTTTCCGCCGCAGGCGAAGAGAGGGTGGACGAGCGCAGCGATGTCCGGGTGAGTCGACTATGGGGGCGAGGTTAACGTCTACGCATGGCGTATAGTTGACTCACCCCGGTCTTAGCTTCGCCCGACCACCCCTATTGCGTATAGAGGGGAAAAACGGCTTAAAAAATGAATTTCAGCAAAACAAAATCAATGAAATTACTTTTATCCATCATCCTGATATTACCTTTCCATACCTCATTTGGTTACGGAAAACCCGATACCGGCAAAACTAAACTCCGCATTTCTCGCATAATTAAAGGCCGCCCTGCCTCTATCGGCATTGTGGGTGATACTACCGATGTAAAAACCCCAACCCGTGCAGGCAGCGTACTAATGGGTGGCAGCACGGATGTGGATGATGCTTTTAAATGGATGATAGCCCGCAGCGGCGGCGGTAACGTGGTCATCATCAGGGCATCTGGAACCGATGATTATAACACTTACGTGGATAGCCTTGGTAAAGTAAGTTCTGTTGAAACATTGAAAATAGATTCAAGGGCGTTAGCTGACAATGATACTGTTGCAGGAATTATCCGCAATGCCGAAATGCTTTTTATAGCCGGTGGCGATCAATCTAATTACATGAAGTATTGGCGGGGAACCAAAACCATGGCGGCCATTAACTATCTGCTCAATAAAAAGCACGTGCCGGTTGGCGGTACCAGCGCCGGATGCGCCATTATGAGCGGCTTTTATTACAGCGGCGAAATAGCCGGCATAACCTCAAAACAAGCCCTGGCCAATCCCTACGACTCGTTAGTGAGGATATACGATAACGATTTACTGCATGCCCCCTACTTAAGCCACGTAATTACCGACCAGCACTATGTAAAACGTAACCGCCAGGGCCGCCATGTCACTTTTTTAAGCCGGATAATAAAGGATAAGGGCATTTTTGCTAACGGCATTGCATCCGATGAAAAAACGGCCGTTTGCATCGATGAAAAAGGCCATGCCATTGTATTAGGCAAAAGCAAAGCTTATTTTTTAATAACGGATAATAAAAAATTACCCGAGATATGCGCACAGGGCAAGCCGCTAACATGGAATTGTAACCAGCAAGCGATAAGGGTGTATGAACTGCCAGCTTCGGCCAATAGCAGTTTTGATGTCAAAAGCTTTAATATTACTAAAGCCAGCGGGGGCAAATGGTACTGGTGGTGGGTGGATAACGGGGAGTTAAAAATGCAGGAGTTTTGATTTGAGAATTATTTTTTTATTTGGAATTTGGATTTATTGACTGTGTAATATGAGCAACGATCTACCATTTGAAACGGTCGGCATGACTGCCGCCGATGTACTAACGCTTGAAGATACTTACGTCGAGCTTAAGGAAAAATTTAACGTAAACCTGCCCAGTAGTACTGATTTCCAAATAACCGATTTCGATATTTTGAAAAACGATCCTGATATAACCACCTGCGCAATATTGTCTATTCCTAATGGCACCGGTAATTGTTACTTGCTTTTCGCGAGGGTTCATATTTACGATCGCTACGCGCGATCTGGCGAAATTATAGATTACTACAGGTACAAGGTTTTTGGTGTGACTGTCTCAAAAAAGGATTATGGGCGCGTACTCGTCAGGCGTGAAACTTTTGCCGATAAACTAATAAGGCTTATACACCCGTTTGAGCTTGATTTTAAGGATGATAAGGCTTTTAACAATAAATGGTATGTGGTATCCAACGACGAGGAAAAAGCGCTTTTTTCGATGAGTTGGAATTTAAGAAGCGCAATTATGGACATTAACGACGAACGCATGGTGATTGAAATAACCGGGAGTACGTTGTTATTTGGCAATAATAACTGGCTTGATAAGGAAGAAATAATGCATTTGGCCGGAAATCTATTGAAAATTGCGTCGTGCTGTTAAAACAATGAAAAACCAAGTATATCTAATTATTATTTTACTGCTGTTAGCATCGCTCTCCGGTTCGGCGAAAGCCAAACCGGATACTGTAGACTATAAACAGGACTGGTTTATTTTTCAGTTAGTGCTTCAGTAGTTGCAGCATGCCGCTCAACCTTTTGAATATTCGGATTGGCAAAGTCTTTTTCAATCAAACCATCGCGCATACGTACAATGCGGTGGGCATGCAGGGCAATATCCTCTTCGTGTGTTACTAAAATAATGGTATTGCCTTTAGCGTGAATATCCTCAATCAGGCCCATAATTTCTATGGATGTTTTGGTATCCAGGTTACCGGTAGGCTCATCGGCTAATATAATAGAAGGATTATTAATCAATGCGCGGGCCACGGCTACACGCTGGCGTTGTCCGCCCGAAAGTTCGTTGGGTTTATGATCAATACGATTTCCCAAGCCCACATTTATCAGGCTATTTTTTGCCCGCTCATTTCGTTTTTCTTTACCCACGCCTGCATAAACCAGCGGCAAAGCAACGTTATCAAGCGCTGTATTACGTGGCAACAGGTTAAACGTTTGGAAAACGAAGCCAATCTCCTCATTCCGCACTTCGGCAAGTTCATTTTCTGTCATGTGGCTTACGTTGGTACCATTCAGGATATATTCACCTTTGGATGGCGTATCAAGGCAGCCCAAAATATTCATCAGGGTTGATTTTCCCGAACCGGAAGGACCCATCAGCGCCACAAATTCACCTTTATTTATAGATAACGATACAGATTTTAAGGCATGAATAATTTCAGTACCTATTACATATTTACGACCGATATCTTTAAGTGTTATAAGTGGCTCCATATTTTTTTGTGTTTTGACTGTAGTGATGGGGTAAATGTTACAGTGGGGAGAAAAAATTAGTCCGAAAGTCCGGAAAGTCGGAAAAGTCCGAAAGAAGGAGGAACGACAGACTTACGAAGCTTTCAAAACTTCGTAAGTCTTCCCGTTTTTTACTTTACTGACTTTCGGACTTTTCCGACTTTCCTAAATCAATAACTTTCGCAACCAAAAAGTAATCGTCATCGTGCTTGGGGGCATTTAGCAGCGCCTCCTGGTGCGTAATCTCTTGCTTCACCACATCCTCGCGGGTAACGTTTACTTCGTTGGTCATATACACAAGCGGTTCTACGCCCGATGTATCAATTTCATTCAGCTTGGCCATAAAGTCCAGAATTTTGCTCATGTCTTTTATAAGCACCTGCTTTTCGTCGGCGCCAAGCTCAAGGCGGGCTAAGTGGGCTATTTTATCTACAGTTTCTTCGTCAATGGTCATGCTAATCCCAATTTATTTTCAATAATACCATAAACCTCATCGCGCAGTTTATCGGCATCGTCAATAGTTAAGTGCGCGGTTTCAATTGGTTTGTGCACAAATATATTACAAATACCCGGACGGCTGCCATATTCGAGGCCGGTATCCCACAAAACTTTCCAGGTATCTATAGAGGTAATAGGAATTATAGGAACTTTAAGTTCAATAGCCAGCCGGAAAGCACCATTCTTAAAAGGATATAATACGGGGGGATAATCATCAGGAATGGTAGCTTCCGGAAAAATCACCACGCTTACCCCGCTCTTCAACCGTTCGGCAGCAGTTTTAAATGCGCGGAAAGACGACATTTTGCTATCGCGATTTACCGTAATATCAATAGTCCGAAAAAAGAAGCCCAATACCATATTGCTTAATAGCTCTTCCTTGCCTATAAAGCAATGATTGTTTTTTATAGCAATACAAATGGCCGAAACATCAAGATTGGAGGTATGATTACCGCAAATAATATAGGTGCGTTTTCTATCTACAGGCGCTTCGTAAGTTATGCTGAAAAATATCCCCGAAATAAGGGTGCTCAAAGTAATAATGAGCCGCCTGAACCTGTTAATGTATTTATACCGCCGCTGTTTACGCGCCAAAAAAAATAAGATTGGCCAAATCAGGATGAAGAAGAAACCTACACTGTACCGGTAAAAATAAGTATGTATTCTTTTTAGGGGAAGTTTCATAACTTTCAAAAATAATGAAATAGTTGGGAAGGTGAAAGACTAAAGCAGAAAGCTAAAAGCAGAAAAATAGAACGAGGCAAGAACCTGCAATTGCTTTTTGCTTTGGTCTTTTAGCTTTTAGCGTCGTTATCGGCTTTAAGCTTTCGGCTAATAACATTTCGCACCTCATCCCGCAACGCATCTGCGTCATCCGCCGTCAAATTAGCTGTTTCAATCGGCTTATGCACATAAAAATCACAAATACCCGGCCGGGTGCCGTATTTGGTACCATCGTCCCATAGTTTTTTCCAGGTATCGGTTGATGATACCGGTATAATGGGCACTTTGAAGTCAATAGCCAATCTGAACGGGCCGTTTTTAAACTTGTGCAGTGTTGGTGGGTAATCATCGCTTATTTTTCCTTCCGGGAAAATGATGAGAGTAGTGCCGTTTTTGAGCCGTTCGGCAGCCATTTTAAAAGCACGATACGAGCTTATTTTACTATCCCGGTTAACCGGGATATCAACCGAGCGAAAAAATAAACCGGTAACCAGGCCATCTTTTAATTCTTCCTTACCCATAAAACTACAATTGCTATTTACCAGCACACACATAGCCGAAATATCAAGGTTGGAAGTATGATTAGGGCAAACTATATAGGTTTTACTCCAGTCGATAGGCTGCTCATATTCAAACCGGTAAAAGAAACCCGCAAGGGCCGAGCTTAGGATGGCCCAGATACGTCGCAAGGCATTCATATTTTTATACCGCGATGTTTTGCGTGAGAAAAAATAGAATAACGGCCAGCATAAAAAATAGGTTAGGGCCACGCTGATCACATACCAATACACGTGGATTTTTTTTAACAACAACTTCATCTGCATCAAAAATATAAAAATTCCTTACTTTCGCCCCATGGAAACTGTTGTTAGTGGTATCCGTTCTACCGGGAACTTACATTTAGGAAATTATTACGGCGCAATACAAAATTTCGTGAAGATGCAGAACGAATATAACTGCTTTTTCTTCATCGCCGACCTGCATTCGTTGACCACCCACCCCACCCCTGCCGACTTGCACGGCAATGTTAAACAGGTGTTGGTAGAGTACCTGGCCGCCGGCCTCGATCCGGAAAAGGTTACGTTATACATACAGTCGGACGTGCCGGAAACTACCGAATTATACCTGTATCTGAACATGAACGCCTACGTTGGCGAACTGGAACGCAGCACATCCTTTAAAGATAAAATACGTGCCCAGCCCGATAACGTTAACGCCGGCTTATTAACCTATCCTGTGTTGATGGCTGCCGATATTATTTTGCACCGTGCAACTAAGGTACCGGTAGGTAAAGATCAGGAGCAACACCTGGAAATGTCGCGCACGTTTGCCAACCGTTTTAACAGGTTATATAACCACGATTATTTCCCTGAGCCATACGCCTTCAACTTTAGCGAGAACCTGGTAAAAATACCGGGCCTGGATGGCAAAGGAAAAATGGGAAAATCAGAAGGCGAAGGCAATGCCGTTTACCTGTCCGATTCGCCCGAAGCTATCCGCAAAAAAGTTATGCGCGCCGTTACCGATAGCGGCCCAACCGCCGATAACCAGGAAAAACCGCAGGAAATACAAAACCTTTTCGATTTGATAAAGGTGGTTTCGTCTGCTGATACTTATGAGCATTTCGATAACCTGTACAATACCTGCAACATACGCTACGGCGATTTAAAAAAGCAATTGGCCGAGGATATTATCATCGCCACAGCGCCTATTCGCGACCGAATTAAAGATATTTCTACAGATTCAGCCTACCTGCGCCAGGTTGCCCGTCACGGGGCCATCAAGGCAAGGGAAAGCGCTTCGAAAACCATAAAAGACGTAAGGGAAATTATTGGGTTCAGGAGTTTCTGATTAGTTCAGGAAAAGTCCATAGTCAATGGACCATAGACCATAGCAAGGTTCTCTGCTACGCCATGGTCCATAGTCTTTTGTCCATGGACAAAAGACTATGAACTATTTTTGATACTTGATACTTCAAAACGTATATTAGGCGGAGTTTTATTTCGGCGTTAATGGCATGTTAACTTAAAAACAACTATGAGCTATGAACCGTATAACTAAGATACCACTAACCACGAACTAACAGAAAAACATGCATATTGCGATTGTAGGAAACATTGGCGCCGGTAAAACTACTCTTACCGAATTATTAGCTAAAAATTATGGGTGGGACCCTGTTTATGAAGCTGTAGATAATAATCCTTACCTGGAAGACTTTTACAGCGACATGAAACGCTGGAGTTTTAACCTGCAGATTTATTTTTTAAACAGCCGCTACCGCCAGATTATCGACATTCAAAAAAGTGGTCAGGATATTATCCAGGACCGGACCATTTATGAAGATGCCTATATCTTTGCCGAAAACCTGCACGATATGGGACTGATGACTACCCGCGATTATCAGAACTATCAGGCCATATTTGATAATATCACCGCCTTTATTAAACCGCCGGACTTGCTGGTTTATTTACGGGCATCAGTACCAACATTGGTCAACAACATTCAGCGCCGTGGCCGCGAATATGAAAGCGGCATCAGGCTTGATTACTTATCCAAATTGAACGATAAATACAACAAATGGATAAACGGCTATAAATTGGGCAAACTGCTGATTATTGACAAAGACAACATTGATTTTGCTAATAATACCGAAGATTTGGCGACGGTGGTGCAGATGATTGAGCGGGAAATACACGGGTTATTTTGATTAGGTTGAAAAGGTTGTAGTTGTTGTAATGGTTGGAGTTGTCACTAAGGTTGTAAATCACGTCATTGCGAGGAACGAAGCAACCTCTGAATGTGCTAATCATCATGTATTCAAAACAGGGTTAAAAGCATGAACAAAAAGTGGCTTCTCATCATATTAATACTTCCACTCATTATAGCCTGTAGCGCAACTTCCGATGATTGGCAAGAATTAGATTTAGGTTCCTTTAAAATATCAATCCCAAAGCAATGGACTTATAAAAAAGTTCAGGGTGATGATTCATTTATTGGTGGAATTGTTGGTCCAAATGTCAACATTCAATTTGATTTTAGTAATATGGGTTATGCAGATGACCTAATTCCAACTGAACAAGAATATCTGCATGGAGAAGAATGGCAACAAGGCGGGTATTTTTATAAAGTTGGAGTAACATATACTGCTGATTTTAATGTTAAAAATGAAAAAACAGCACAAATGAAAAAAATCGGCACTACTGATTCAACGTTAGTTCATGTTGAGGCAGACCCCATTTACCAAACTAAAACAAATATCCATTTGCCAACAACTGCTCAAAATATCAAGTTCCCTAAAGCAGATTACATTGCTGATATGACCTATAAGGATAGCACCATCCATGTGCCAATCACTATCCCAGCCGAAACAAAAGCTCATCATATTCAGATTGACACTACCGACAAATATATCATCAAAACAGTTTGGCCTAAAGTTCCCTCGCAGGGGATAACGGGTATATATTTTAAAAGCAGGGCCTCCGATCTGACGTTTAATATAGTAGGTATTAATTTATCCAAGCAAAATCAACTTTTGGCGCTAAAAGCGTTTAAAACTATCATAATCAAATGAACATCCTCGGCATCATTCCCGCCCGTTATGCTTCCTCCCGTTTCCCCGGCAAGCCTTTAGTTGATATTGCCGGAAAATCCATGATCCAGCGTGTTTACGAACAAGCCAAAAAATGCGCTGATTTAACTGAGGTTATTGTTGCTACCGATGATGATCGCATTTTTAGCCATGTAATCAGCTTTGGCGGTGTTGCTGTAATGACCTCCCCGAATCACCAAAGTGGCACCGATCGTTGTGCCGAAGTGGCCCTGCAACATCCACAATATGAGGTAATTATCAATATACAAGGCGATGAGCCTTATATCGATCCGGAACAGATCAGCAAATTAGCCTCTTGTTTTAAAACTGCCGATACCCAAATTGCCACTTTGATAAAAAGGATATTAAGTATTGATGAGTTGGTTAATGTAAACTCACCGAAAGTGGTGGTCAATAATCTATCCGAAGCAGTTTACTTTTCCCGCTCTCCCCTGCCCCATATTCGAGGTCAGGAACAAGAAAACTGGCTGGAATACTTTGCTTATTTTAAGCACATAGGTATTTACGGCTATCGGGCTGATATTTTGCAGCAGATTACCAAACTGCCGGTATCACCATTAGAAAAAGCTGAAAGTTTAGAACAGTTACGCTGGGTGGAAAATGGCTATCGTATAAAAGTTGCCGAAACGGAGTTGGAAACGCATGCTATTGATACGCCAGGGGATTTGGAAAAGCTTATATTTGATTAATTATCTACCAATCTTACCACAATGAAGGCCTTCAATATTATTAAATTGATTTTCGTACTTTCGATTATTCAGATGAGCAAAACTTATGCTCAAAAAGATTATGTTATCACAAAAAAACATGATACAATTTTTTGTAAAATAAAAGCCAATTTTGGGCAACACTCCGAATATAAAATTAACGGAGAGGAAAAATATCAGGAAATTGATACCGTCAATGTAATTCGATTTTACGTGGATAAAGACGGCTCTACCTGGGTGTTAAAAATATTACCTTTAACAAAAAAGCAAATAAAAGCAGAGGAGGGATACGTTAAATGGCTCGAAAAGGGCAGAATTAATTTATTTGAATATGTTTCGGGGACGCTTACATCTGTTTCGATGGGATATCAGCACACTCCGGTACCGGGTTCTTCCGGAGTTTCTTATAGAGTTGGAGCTGGCACTGGCAATAAGGAACCTGAAATATCCTGGGCTTTTAATAAAGGTGATGATACAAAACAATTGAACGACATTGGATTTAAAATAGGTGGCAAGTTAACGCCACGAAGAGACGGATTAAGAGAAATCATGAATTTAATGGCCGACAATCCCGGTCTGCTTGGCCAGCTAAAGGACAGTTCGGATAACGGTTCCTCATACGAGATTGTTAGGGAAGCTGTTGCTATGTATAACCAGCAATATTTATTTAGTAATAAGCCCCCTAAATAAATAACCCTATTAAAAATCCGAATATTTGGAGGAGATACTCTGGGTTGAAAATAGCTATCGCATAAAAGTTGCCGAAACGGAACTGGGAACACAAGCAATTGATATGCCGGGGGATTTGGAAAAATTATTCCAATAATATTTCTATTTTTATCCGATAAACTTCATCACAATGAAAGCCTATAAACTTCTCCTTTTAGTTTTTTTATGTTCAGTTGTTCACATCAATAAAACTTTTGCGCAACAAGAGTACCCCGATTATGTTATTACTATCGGTGGCGATTCAATCCGCTGCGAAATAATCGTCCCTTTATTTGGAAGTGTAAAATATCAAAGCGCATCGATGACGAAGGCCGAAAAAATTAAACCCGATGCTATTAAGGAATATTATATAGCAGACGAAAATATACTTCATAGAGCTGTATTTAAGGATAGCACATCGAAGCCAATGTTTATGACCGTTATAGAGAAAGGCAAACTAAGCCTTTACGAAATGGTTTATAACAACTATAGCAAATACGGCAATACTACAACAACAGAATGGTATATTGGCAAAGGGTCAGACTATGTTAAGGATTTTAAATCTTCTGGCATTTATATCGGGAAATCCCGGAAAGAGCGAAAAGATTACCTGGGCGATTTACTAAAAGATAATCAGGCTGTTTATAATAAATATATTGCTGAAGATAAATTCAGTTTTAAACAGATACAGAACCTGGTGCATTTATATAATACTGGGCAGCCTTTGAGCGACGGAAATTGAATCGTTTGAAATTTATCTTATGAGTTATTCATACTGATTGTAAAGGTTTCGCTATAGCATTTGCAAGATTTATCGGTTATATTTATAGTACCAAACTGTTATCCCTAAATGAAAACACTCACTACCAAGACAATTCTATTTAGTATTTTTCTGCTTCTCGCATTGTCTGTAAAAGCCCAAACCGACGACTACGCTATTACTAAAAATGGCGATACCGTAAAATGCCTAATGACCTTTCCAGATGGTTTTACACCGACTGATCATTTATATCTAGGCGGAGCAAATATAAAATACCGAACCGGCGACACCTATAAAGAAGGGACAATAAGCCCTTTCGATTTTAAAGAATTTTATTGCTTTAGGGAAAAGCTGCTGTGCCGTTCGGTGTTTATAAAAGCAGAAGAGGGCCGTACGTTTATGAAGGTGTTGGAAAAAGGAAAAATAAATTTATACCAATTTGCCTATCCTGGCTTTAATATTACTAACCAAAGTCGTAATCAATCTTACTATGTAATTTGGTATGTATCAAAAGGATCAGATACAGTGAAAGAATTGAAAACGGACGGTTTTATTATGAAATCAAGAAAAAAAGAACGGCTGGATAATTTGGCCGAAATGCTGATGGACAATAAAGCTGTTTATGATAAATTTATGGTAAAAAATGTTTTTAGTTTTGGACGTTTGAGAAATTTTGTCCATTTGTATAATACCGGTGAACTTTGGAATAATAGGAACATATCGGATTTACCCTAAAGGCGCTCTGCATCATCACCCTTTTTCCGTCTTCGCAGGGTCTCTCAAAGAGGAGCCTGCGCGGGATGTGTGTGGGAACGGAACATTTGCTTGCTCGTAATAACCACAAACAACGCAGGGTCCTCTTTGAGAGACCCTGCTGGGACGCAAAAGCCAGATTCAGCTGTCAACCATAATTTTAAATTAACTAATTGATTATCAATAAAATAACACATAAACCATCGAAAATTCTGTAAACCATACGTAAACCACGCTTCCACCTTCGCAGTCAGGTTGAGAAACCCTGGTGGCACCATACCGTCTTCCCCATCTTCCCAACATTTTCAAACCTTTTCAACAATTACAACCTAACTTAACCTAAGTCGTATTTTTTTCTTACTTTTGCATCCCGTACACAAACAATTTACTCCGGCTTAAAAACCGCAGCAAATTCACAGAAAATCTATGACTAAATATATTTTTGTTACGGGCGGCGTTACCTCGTCGTTAGGAAAAGGTATTATTTCTGCCTCTTTGGCCAAGCTCCTTCAGTCGCGCGGGTACCGCGTAACCATCCAAAAGTTCGACCCTTATATTAACATCGACCCGGGAACATTAAACCCCTACGAACATGGCGAATGTTATGTTACCGAAGATGGCGCCGAAACTGATTTGGATTTGGGTCACTACGAGCGTTTTTTAAATACCCCTACGTCCAAAGCCAATAACATCACCACCGGCCGCATTTATCAAAATGTAATAAACCGCGAACGCGAAGGTGCATTTTTGGGTAAAACCGTACAGGTAGTACCGCATATTACCGACGAAATTAAAAGAAACATCCGCATACTGGGCGAAAGCGGCGATTACGATATTGTGATTACTGAACTGGGCGGCACCGTAGGCGATATTGAATCGTTGCCTTATATTGAAGCCGTACGTCAGTTCAGGTGGGAAATTGGCGCAGGTAACTCTTTGGTTATTCACTTAACGCTAATCCCTTTCCTTGCTGCAGCCGGCGAATTAAAGACCAAACCTACACAACACTCTGTAAAAATGTTGTTAGAGTACGGTATACAGCCCGATATTTTGGTTTGCCGTACCGAATATCCGCTTAACCTGGATATCCGCAAAAAAATTGCTTTATTCTGTAACGTAAACGTAAAAGCCGTTGTTGAATCAATTGATGCATCAACCATCTATGATGTGCCGTTGCTGATGCTGAAAGAGCAATTAGATAAAACCGTTTTAGCAAAATTAAAACTGCCGCATAAAAGCGAACCCGACCTGGAAAACTGGAAAGCATTTTTGGGCCGCCTTAAAAACCCAACCGACGAAGTGAGGATTGGCCTGGTAGGTAAATATGTAGAATTGCCCGATGCCTATAAATCCATCAGTGAATCGTTTATTCACGCCGGCGCGAGGAACGAATGTAAGGTAAAGGTTGAGTACATCCCCTCAGAACAGTTAACACCTGATAATGCTGTTGAACGCCTGAAAGGCCTTCACGGTGTATTGGTAGCGCCTGGTTTTGGCGAACGTGGGTTTGAAGGTAAAATTGAAGCAATTCGTTATGTGCGCGAAAACAATATTCCGTTTTTTGGGATCTGCTTAGGAATGCAATGCGCTGTTGTTGAATTTGCACGTAATGTATTGGGCCTAAAAGAAGCCAGCAGTACTGAAATGAACCCTGACACCATCCATCCGGTAATCAGCATGATGGAAGATCAGAAAAAAATTGTAAATAAAGGCGGCACTATGCGCCTTGGCGCTTCGCCATGCGATTTAAAAAAGGGCAGCAAGGCGGCTAATTTCTACGGAAAAAGCCGTATCAGCGAGCGTCACAGGCATCGCTATGAGTTTAATAATGAGTATTTAAAGGAATATGAAAACGCAGGCTTCCTGCCAACTGGTATCAATCCCGAGAACAATTTGGTGGAAGTGGTAGAACTTAAAAATCACCCGTTTTTTATTGGTGCGCAATTTCACCCGGAATTAAAATCAACAGTTGCTAATCCGCACCCACTTTTTATTAACTTTGTCGCCGCTTCGATGGCTTATGCCCGCAAGAAATAGGTAATTGTACTAAAATTAAAAATGGATAAAAATACGTTTACAGGATTATTCCTGATCATGATTATAATGGGGGCCTCCTTTTATTTCATGAAGCCGAGTGAGGCTGATTTAAAGAAAGCAGCTATACAGGCACATGCCGATTCGATAAAAAGAGGCGATATTAAAGTAGCCGGAACTACTGCAAAACTCAGCGATACCACTAAAGCCCAGGTACCTGTAAAGGTAGATTCGGCAGTTTTAAAAAGCCCTTTTGGTGCAGCAACTGTTGGCACCGAAAAATTCATCACGCTTGAAAATAAAGACATCCGCGTACAATTAAGCACACACGGCGGTCGCGTTTATTCGGTAGAGTTAAAAAACTATAAAACTTTTAACAAAAAACCGTTGGTTTTATTTGATGGCGCCAGTAATCATTTTGGATTAACCTTCAACGCAGGTAATAATAGCATTAATACCGATAAACTGTTCTTCACACCAAGCGCAGGTGGTCTTCAGGTTGCAGAAAAAGACTCGAGCACACTTACTATGCGGTTGAGTTATAGCCCAACCCAGTATATCGACTATATTTATTCGTTAAAAGGCACAGGTTTTAAAGTGGGCTTCACGGTAAAAGCTACCGGTTTAGACCAGGTAATTGCCAATACCAACAGCCTGAACATTAACTGGCAGGCCAATATGTTAAAAAACGAGAAGGATATGCCGCAGGAACGCCGCTATGCTACCGTTTACTATTTTAACAATGAAAATACATTAGATTACCTGAGCGAAAATAAGGACGACCAAATTGCTATCAACGATAAAAAGCTGCAATGGGTATCGTTCCAGGCGCACTTCTTTTCGGGTGTGCTGATACCTAAAGAGGGCTTTGATAAATCGAGCTTATCGGTAACTACCGATGTTAATGATACTACGCATTCCAAGCAAATGGCAGCAACTATGTCGGTTGCAAAGAGTACTGATGGTACGTTCCCGATGGAGTTTTACTTCGGTCCTAATAAATACAGCATTTTAAAGACCCAGGGGCATCACCTCGAAAGGCAAATTTACATGGGCTGGGCGCCACTTGCATTTATCAACCGTTTTGCAGTATTGCCGGTGTTTAACTTCCTGAACCAGTTCACCACCAATTACGGCTTAATTATTTTGGCCCTAACCATTGTGCTTAAACTGGTACTATCGCCACTTACCTACAAGTCGTACCTTTCGATGGCTAAAATGCGTGTGCTAAAGCCCGAAATGGACGAAATTAAAACCAAGGTTGGCGAGGATAACCCTACCCTGTTACAACAGGAGTATATGAAGTTATACAAAAAAGCCGGTGTAAATCCTTTAGGCGGCTGTTTACCGCTGGTAATACAAATGCCTATTGTAATTGCTTTCTTCCGCTTTTTCCCAAGCTTATTTGAGTTGCGCGGACAAAGCTTCCTTTGGATGCATGATTTGTCCACTTACGATTCGATCCTGACGTTACCTAATATACCTTTCATTGGTAATCACCTGAGCTTAATGTGTTTGCTGATGACCATCAGTACGCTCATCATGACTTATTTTAACAACCAGGTATCTGGTGCAACCGGGCAGATGAAATATATTGGTTATATCACGCCGGTTATCTTCCTTGGCGCACTGAATAGCTATCCATCAGGCTTAAACTACTATTACTTTTTGGCCAACTTAATGACATTTGGTCAGCAGTATTTAATACGTTTTATGGTTGACGACAAAAAGATACACGCCCAGATACAGGAAAACAAAAAGAAACCTGAAGTAAAAAAGAAAACAGGCGGTTTTCAGGCTCGCATGGAAGAAATGATGCGCCAGAAACAACAATTGCCTCCGGCGAAGAAAAAGTAATTTGTTGTAAAGTTGAAATGTTAGCATATTCAACTAATGCCTCTAAAATAACCCGGTAGAAAACTCTGCCGGGTTATTTTTTGCAGATAACCCAGCAACATTCCAACCTTACAACTTTTCAACATTTCAACTAAAAATTTTAGCAAAAAAATACATACATTTACGCCATGTATGCAATTGTAGATATTGAAACTACCGGGGGGCATGCCAGCGGAAATGGCATTACCGAGATAGCTATTTGCATACACAATGGTAAAAAGGTAATTGAACGTTACAGTACGCTGGTTAATCCTGGTGTTTATATCCCGGTTTACATCACTGCCTTAACTGGTATCAGCAACGAAATGGTAGAAAACGCCCCTCCGTTTGCTGATGTTGCCGACGATATTTACCACCTGCTCAACGGCAAAATATTTGTTGCCCATAACGTAAATTTTGATCATTCGTTCGTTCGCCATCATTTGGCTGCCGCCGGATACGATTTGCAGTGCAGCAAGCTATGTACGGTAAGGCTTGGCCGCAAAATAATGCCGGGGCTTCCCTCCTACAGTTTGGGCAAACTGTGCCGGCATTTGGGGATTGATAACGAAAGCCGCCACCGTGCTGCCGGTGACGCCGAAGCAACTTCACAACTGTTTTCGTTACTGGTAGAAAGTGATACCCAAAATCATATTCAGCAGGCTTTAAAACAAAATTCAAAAGAACAAACCCTTCCGCCGCATCTGCCCAAACAGGATGTAGACGCGCTGCCTTATACGCCGGGGGTATATTATTTTCATGATGAAAAGGGCAAGGTGGTGTACGTGGGCAAAGCAAAAAATTTGAAGAAACGGGTTTGCAGTCATTTTACCGGCAATAACATTGGACCGCAGCGGCAGGAGTTTTTGCGTAATATTTGTCATATCACCTTCCAGGTTTGCGGCACCGAACTGATTGCTTTTGTACTGGAAGCTGTAGAAATAAAACGGTTGTGGCCCAAATACAACCGATCATTAAAGCGGTTTGAACAGGCTTATGGTATGTATGTGTATGAAGATCAGCGCGGGTATCTGCGTTTGGCCGTTGATAAGCGTAAAAAGCTGATGAACACCGTTTATACCTGCAACACGCTACAGGAAGGGAGGAGCCTGTTGTTAAGCTTGATTGAGAATTTCGAACTGTGCCCAAAACTGTGCTTTATTCAAACCGCCGGGCCATGTACCGGCATAAACGGCGGCCAATGTGCCTGCGAGGGCCATGAAACTGTGCACAATTATAACAAAAAAGTTAATGCCGCCATTGATCAGCTAAGCGATGCCCTGCCCACCTTTGCTATACGCGATGCCGGCCGCACCGACGACGAGCATAGCTGTATATTAGTTGAAAAGGGCAGATTTTATGGTATGGGCTATATTTCGCATTATTTTAATGTAGATAGCCTGCAGCAGCTAAAAAGTCACCTTACCCCCTATCCCGGTAACGATTATATCCGCGGCATGATTGCCGGGTATGCTACCAAGTTTCCGGAAAGGAAAGTGGTGTTTGGGGGGAGAGATTAGAGGTTAGTGGTTAGAGATTAAAACTTATCACGTAGGCCTAACCTCCAATCACTAACCTCTAATCTCTTCAACGCAAATACTTCCCATACCAATCCAAATACCGCTGCATCCTATCAACCTGGTAACTTGGGGTGGTAAATTCATGAAACTGGCCGGGATAAAGTATCATTTGGGTATCAATGCCCTGCGATTTTAGGGCCTGATACATTTGCTCGCCACCAGCAGTTGGCACATTAAAATCTTTTAATCCCGACATAAACATTACCGGCGTTTTTATCCTGTCGGCATGGAAGAACGGATATGATAATTTGATGTATTTATCCGCATTTTTCCAGGGTACGCCCAATTCGTTATCATACTGCGCTACCCACTGATCAGAACCATAAATAGACAATTGCAGCGCACTGCCCGATCCTGCAATAGCGGCTTTAAACCTCGTGTCTGATGCTATGGTATAATCTGTTAATATGCTGCCATAGCTCCATCCGCCTATACCTAAATGCGCAGGATCGGCGATGCCTTCTTTTACCAATTCATCAACCGCGCCTAATAGGTCTTTTACTTCCTTATTACCCCAGTCGGCATAAATGGCTTTGGTGTAGTTTAATCCGCGCCCAGTGCTGCCCCTGTAGTTAACCGCAGCAACGGCATAACCACCACTGGCCAAAATCTGGCGTATATCGTCAAATGCAAATTCATCCTGATCAGTCGGCCCGCCATGGATATATAATATAAATGGCAGTTTTTTATTAACCAGGCTGTCCGGCGTATACAAAATCCCTGAAACCAATGTCCCATCACTACTTTTTGACTGAAAACCTCTTACATGTGCCAATTTTACTTTGCTTAGCCACTCCTGTTGATGAAAAGTTAAACGGCGCAATTGGCCATTTTCCAGTGCAAACAGTTCGGCGGGAAGGTACGGATTGGTCATCTCCACCACCCAGTTACCGGCTGATTGGGAAATCAGGTTCGAAAAGCTGCATTCCTTGCCGTCATTAATTTTAGCAATACTACCATCGTCTATGTTGTATTGAGCAATGTACCGTATCCGGTCGTCGCTTATCAAATAGGTAATATTTTTGCTGTCCCTACTCCAGGCAGCATTGCTTGCCGGGCGGTCGGTTTGCATGGTGATGGTTTTGTTATTGTTACCATCAGCATCCATTACACACAGCACATCATGCTGGTAAATGTAGTAGTCAAAATCATTAGTCGACCGCAAATAGGCAATGTATTTGCCATCCGGGCTCCAAATGGGGTTTATATCATGGCCCTTCCAGATGGTTAACTGTGTTATTTTACCGCCTTTTTTAGCTTCAACTGTAAAAATATCCGAGTTATCATTTCTGTCCGGATCGGCAGTATGGTTACTTACATAAGCGATTCGTTGTCCATCAGGACTCCAAACCGGCTGGGCATCGTCCATATCACCGGTTGTTAGCGTGTCTAATTTTTTGCCGGCGATATCGTACAAATATAAATGAGTATGCCGGTGTTGCAGATAGCCTTCAATATCCTGCTTGTAATGATAGCGATCAATCTTTATTACCGGCGCGGTTTTGGGTTCTTCCTTACCGCCGTTCTCCGGGTCTTCAATCAACAATACCAGTTTCGAAGCATCCGGCGACCAGGCGTAATCTGATAATTCGCCTTTCACTGCGGTCAGTTTTTTTCCTTCACCTCCCCGGCGGTCCATTAGCCAAACCTGTGTGCTGCCACCTTCCCTGTCTGATAAAAAGGAAAGAAACTTACCATCAGGACTCCATTTGGGAGCTGATGCGGATTCCTGGCCATGGGTTAGTTCAATATCTTCTTTGCCATCCCAGCTTTGCATCCATAAATGCGAAACACGGGCGTTTTTGGCTGTGTCCAATTCCGATAGCTCATAGGCTATCCATTTACCATCCGGCGATAATGCCGGATTGCTTAAGGCTGGTATAAGGTTTAAATCCGTTGGCTTAAAAGGCTGTTTGCCTTGCTGGGCTATGGAATAGTTCGTAATAAAAATTGCTGTAATTAGTAGCAGTACTATTTTGTTCATTCGTCTTATTTATTCATCAGTGGTTGGGGTACTAACGGACATTTGTCACGCCTCACCTAAATCCTCTCCACTCTCCATAGGAGAGGACTTTAACAGCCTCCTTCTCTTTTCGGAGACGGGTTTGAAAAAACATTCTTAAGCCCCCTCTCCAAAGGAGAGGGGTTGAGGTGAGGCGTGGGATAATTTGCCAGGTCAGCTTATCTAAACCTCGTTTCTCCTACTTTTCGGTCTTTCCGGACTTTACTGACTCTCCGGACTTTCCGGACTTACTTCAACAGCTTCCCATACCAGTCTAAATACCGCTGCAACCTATCAACCTGGTAGCTGGGTTTTGATATGCCGTGGAATGAGTTTGGATAAAGTATCAGTTCGGTATTAATCCCTTGCGATTTAAGCGCTTCATACATCTGCTCGCTTCCTGCAGTCGGTACGTTAAAATCGCGCAAGCCCGACATAAACAGTACCGGTGTTTTTATCCTATCGGCATGGAAGAAGGGATACGATAGTTTCATCCATTTATCGGCAACCTTCCATGGCTGGCCAATTTCATTTTCGTATTGTAATACATACTGATCGCTGCCATACATGGTTGTTTGCAGGGCGCTGCCGGCTCCGGCTGCAGCGGCTTTAAAGCGAGTATCTGATGCGATGGTATAATCGGTGAGGATACCGCCGTAGCTCCAGCCTCCAATACCCAGGTGATCGGGATCGGCAAGGCCTTGTTTCACCATTTCGTCAACGGCCCCCAGCAAATCTTTTACCTCTTTATTTCCCCAATCGGCAAATATGGCTTTGCAATAAGCCAAACCACGGCCATCGCTGCCACGATAATTTACGGCGATTACGGTATAACCTGCGCTTGATAATATTTGCCGGGTAACATCAAAAGTAAACTCATCCTGTCCAACCGGACCGCCGTGGATAAACAAAATCATTGGCAGTTTTTTCCTGTTCACACTATCAGGCGTATAAACCAATCCCGATACCAAGGTGCCATCGCTGCTTTTTGATTGAAAGCCTTCCACATGAGCCAGGCTAACTGTACTGAGCCATTGCTGCTGATGGAAGGTTAAACGGCGCAATTTGCCGCTTTCAAATGCATACAATTCGCCGGGTGTATAAGCATTGCTCATTTCAACCACCCAGTTGCCCGATAGGTTGGTAGCAATATCATTAACACCGAATTCGCCTTTCAGCAAAGGGGTTACGGTGCCACTCGCTAAATCAGCCGATGCAATATAACGCGTACGGTCATCATCCACTAAAAAACGAATTGCCTTACCATCGCTGTTCCACGCAAAGCCATTAACCGGCCGGTCAAGTGCCTGGGTAAGCAGGCGGTTGTTTTTTCCGTCTGCATCCATTACACATAAAATGCTTTGGTCGTACATCATATAATCAGCGTCGCTGGTTGAACGCAGGTAGGCTATAGATTTACTATCCGGGCTCCAATGCGGGTCGCCATCACCTCCTTTCCAGATAGTGAGCTGACTAATAGCAGCATTCGGTTTGGCATCCATTACAAAAATATCCCTGTTGGTGTTCCGGTCCGGATCAGCAGTGTGATTACTTACAAAAACTATCTGCTTCCCATCCGGACTCCATTCGGCCCCGCTTTCATTGTAATCGCCTTTGGTTAAGGTATCCAGCTTTTTGGTGCTGATAGTAAACACATATAAATGTGTATGCAAATGCTGCAGGTATCCCTGCACATCCTGCTTAAAGTGGTAACGGTCAATTATTACAGGCTTGGGGGTTTTAGGTTCTTCCTTCCCCCCGTTTTCAGGATCGCCAATTGTTAATAGCAACTTTGTACCATCCGGCGCCCAGGCATAATCATCAATATCACCCTTAATATCGGTAAGCTTCTGTCCCTCTCCTCCTCTGCGATCCATCAGCCAAACCTGCGAGCCTTTCTTTGACTCGCGCGACGACATAAACGACAAATATTTGCTATCCGGGCTCCATCGCGGAGTTGAAGCAGCCTCGGCGCCATACGTAAGCTGTATAGATTGGCTGCCATCCCAGCTTTGCATCCATAGGTGCGACGTGCGGCCGTCTTTAGCCGTATCAACATCCGAAAGATTATAAGCAACCCATTTGCCGTCAGGTGATAATTGAGGGTCGCCTAACGCAGGAATGCGATAAACATCCGTGGGTTTTATCGGCTTTTTTGTTGTTTGGGCCCAGGCGCAACAGGCTGCTGACAGGGCAGTTAAGAGCAGTATAGTTTTTTTCATGATGCGGAATAAAGTATTGGGATGAAAGATAATAATTAGGTGTAAAAAAATTGCAAAACTCAATCATTATAATTTACTTTGTAAAACAAAGTACTTTTTAATTATTTAGCATCTCAACCATAATGAAAGTAAAAATGATACTCCCGGCCCTCACAGAAGCAGAAAGTCCCTTTTGGCGGCCCATTAAATATTCGTTGTTCCCACCACTGGGTTTGGCAACGTTGGCGGCCTATCTTTCGCCGGATGATGAGATAGATTTACAGGACCAGCATGTGGAAGTACTCAATTTAAACGACCATCCGCACCTGGTTATCATCCAGGTATACATTACCAATGCTTACCGTGCTTATAAAATTGCCGATCATTACCGCGCCAAAGGCTCGTATGTTATTTTAGGGGGCCTGCATGTAACCTCGTTACCGTTTGAAGCCGCACCCCATGCCGATAGTATTTTTACCGGTCCGGGTGAGGATACTTTTCCTAAGTTTTTGATTGATTTTAAGAACGGCAACCCCAAAAAAGTGTACAGTTCAGCCATCCGTACACTGGAAAAAGTACCGCCCATCCGGCGCGATTTAATAAAGCGGCATTTGTACCTGGTGCCTAACTCCATTGTAGTTACGCGGGGCTGTCCGCATCATTGCAGTTTTTGTTATAAGGATGCTTTTTTTGAGGGAGGCCGCACATTTTACACGCAGGAAGTTGACGATGCTCTTGCCGAAATTGACCGTTTGCCGGGCAGACATCTTTATTTTTTGGATGACCATTTGCTGGGCAATACCAAATTTGCCACAAGCCTGTTTGATGGCATGAAAGGCATGAACCGGGTATTCCAGGGGGCGGCCACTATTGATTCAATTTTACGGGGTAACCTAATTGAAAAAGCAGCCGAAGCCGGTTTACGAAGTTTGTTTGTTGGTTTTGAAACATTTTCGCCTCAGAATTTAAAACAGAGTAATAAAAAGCAAAACCTGGAAAAAGATTATGTTAAAGCCGTAAACCGGCTGCACGGCCTGGGTATTATGATAAATGGCAGCTTTGTATTTGGGCTGGATGACGACGATAAAGATGTTTTTAAACGAACCGTTGACTGGGGTGTTAAAAATGCCATCACCACCTCAACCTACCATGTTTTAACGCCCTATCCTGGTACTGAACTGTTTAAAAATATGGAAAGGCAAGGCCGGATACTTACCAAAAACTGGGATTTGTACGACACCCGGAAAGTAGTTTATCAAACTATCGGCCTTACTGCCGAGGAGCTGGAAACCGGCTATTGGTGGGCGTATAAAGAATTTTATAGCTGGAACAATATTTTTAAGGCCAGTATGCAACATCCTTTATTAACCCACAAACTAAAACATCTTTTTTATTCGGGCGGGTGGAAGAAGTTTGAGCCGGTTTGGAATTTTTTAATCAAAACAAAAGGGCTTAATCAAACGCTACCAGCTTTGGAAGCGGTGTTGGCGAAGGTGAAGATTAATAAAAACGAGAGAACTACTGCCCTGTTTGGCAGTGCCATACCAGATTACGAAGCTTTTGAAACTTCGTAAGTCGCTCCCAACCTAAATCAAATCACCCCAGCCTTTTCCAATTCAACTTCCATCTGCTGCTGCATGCTCAGCGCCTCGGCCCGCGCCGCTTCAGCGAAATCCTCGCCGTTTGAGGCATATATAATAGAGCGAGATGCATTTACCAGCAGGCCGCAATCTTCGGTTATTCCGTATTGGCAAACATCGGCCAGGCTGCCGCCTTGTGCGCCTACGCCGGGTACCAGCAAAAAGTTATCGGGCGCATGTTTGCGGATGGTGGTAAATTCGGTGCTTTTGGTGGCGCCTACTACAAACATCATCCTATCGGCTCCGGCCCAGGTGTTGGCTTTTTTAATTACTGCTTCGTACAAAAAGCCATCGCCGGTTTCCAGGTACTGAAAATCCTTGCTCCCGGCGGATGAGGTGAGGGCCAGTACAATAATCCATTTATCAGCGTAAGCCAAATAAGGAGTCACCGAGTCGTTCCCCATATAAGGCGAAAGCGTAATGGCATCAAAGCTCATCCCGGCCGCCGATTCATTAAAAAAAGTTTGGGCGTACATGTCTGATGTATTGCCGATATCGCCGCGTTTGGCGTCGATGATGTTAAGGCAATCGGCGGGCAGGTATTTACAGGTATCTATTAAACATTGCAAACCTTTTATACCCCGGCTTTCGTAAAAGGCGGCGTTGGGTTTGTAGGATACGCACAAATCGCGGGTGGCATCAATTATACGTTTGTTAAATTCCAGTACAGGGTCGGAGTATTCCAATAAGAAAGCAGGTATCTTTTTTATATCAGAATCGAGACCGACACATAAAAAAGACTTTTTTTGTTTTATTTGTTCTATAAGCTGTTGGCGCGAAATCATGAAAAGGAGCGTTCTGTTTTAAATATTGTTCAAAAAAACTAAAAATAAGATTAAGTGTTACAGTAAAGAGTATATTTTTTTGAAATAGTTTGAATTTTTAAAATAATTGTTTAGAATTGCAATGTTTTCCGTTGATTTTTTCTTGCACTAAAGAAACAATTTAAAACTCCAGGTTATTTTATTAATTATTACATGGGTTTTAGCTATTGCATAAACAAAGTTGCAAAACAAATTTCTCTCATGTAAAACACATTCATGTGTAACCATAAAAATAAAATTTGCTAATACACTGATAATCCTGCCCGCCGGGCAAATGGGTTTGTTGCCACTGAAAAAGGTATGTCCCCTTTATATGCTATTTAACGTAAAATACGACTACAAAAATAATTTTCTAATTAAAATCCTTTTGAACTATAATTCATAATATGTTTGATACACACGAATTGAACGACAAACTCGTTTCAGAGTTGCGCGAAATTGCCCGAAATTTAGGTATCGCCGAAGCTGATGAGCTGCGAAAAGCACAGCTGATAGGCAAAATTGTTGAACAGGAACAGTTAATTGAAGCTGCACGTATGCAACAACAAACTGTTAACAGCAATTATGCCGCCATTGGAGCAGCGCCCGCTGAACCTGTTGAAAAAACAAAGAAAAGAGCCCGCACCATAAAAAGCAGCACCACCCCGCGCGTAGAGGTGCCGTTGGATGATACCAACTTATTTGATATGCCGGATGATGAAACCGCGGCAGACGATGGCGACGAAAACGCTATAACAAGCCAAAATGCCGATGGCGAGGCCGAGGGTAAAACCGACGAACAGGCCGCCGAAAGCCGTCCGGTGAAATTTGAACGCCGCGTAAATAACCAAACTACACAGCAAAAACCACAGGAGCCTGCTATTAACCTGGATTTTGATAATGTGATAGTAAACGAAGGCGTGTTGGAAATTATGCCCGATGGTTATGGCTTCCTGCGTTCGTCCGACTATAATTATCTTACTTCGCCCGATGATATTTATGTATCTCAATCGCAAATAAAACTTTTTGGCCTTAAAACCGGTGATACCGTTCGCGGAAGCATCCGTCCGCCAAAAGAAGGCGAAAAGTATTTTCCGCTGGTACGCGTAGAAGCCATTAACGGCCGCATACCCGCCGAAGTGCGTGACCGTGTTCCGTTTGACCACTTAACACCGCTTTTCCCATCCGAAAAACTAAGTTTGTTTACTGATCCGGGTAATTATTCAACCCGTATTATGGACTTGTTTTCGCCAATTGGTAAAGGGCAGCGTGGTTTAATTGTAGCCCAGCCAAAAACAGGTAAGACTATGTTGTTAAAGGATGTTGCTAACGCGATCGCCAAAAACCACCCCGAAGTTTACCTGATTATCCTGCTGATTGACGAACGCCCTGAGGAAGTAACCGATATGGCCCGCAGCGTACGCGCCGAAGTTGTATCTTCAACTTTTGACGAACCGGCTGAACGCCACGTAAAAATTGCCAATATTGTTTTAGAAAAAGCAAAACGCATGGTAGAATGCGGGCACGACGTAGTTATCCTGCTTGATTCAATTACCCGTTTGGCCCGTGCCTATAATACTGTTGCCCCGGCGTCTGGTAAAATACTATCGGGTGGTGTTGATGCCAATGCATTGCACAAACCGAAACGCTTTTTTGGTGCAGCCCGTAACATTGAAGACGGTGGCTCGTTAACTATTATTGCTACTGCATTAACAGAAACCGGATCGAAAATGGATGAGGTGATTTTTGAAGAGTTTAAAGGTACCGGTAACATGGAGCTTCAACTTGATCGTAAATTATCGAACAAACGTATCTTCCCGGCTATTGATATTACTGCTTCGAGCACCCGCCGCGACGATTTACTGTTAGATAAAGAAACCTTGCAGCGTATATGGATATTGCGTAACCACCTGGCCGATATGAACTCGCAGGAGGCAATGGAGTTCTTGCAATCGCAGGTGAGAGGAACAAAAACTAACGAAGAATTCTTAATTTCAATGAACTCATAATAAATTCGGATTTTCGATTTCGGATTTATTTTGAATTCAGATTTGCTTTGATCCTACAATAATATATAATAATATTGTGCGTTGAAGTAAAATCTGATCGAAGTATCCGAAATCAAAAAATAAATCTGAAATCGAACATTCGAAATCCGAAATTAATTTATCTTCATGCCGAAAATGAAGAACCGACTAAAGAAGCATTTACCCAATTTTATAACCTGCGCCAACTTGTTTAGCGGTTGCGTAGGCATCGTATTAGCCTTTCAGGGCGAGTTGATTCCTGCCGCGTACGCCTTGTTTTTAGCTGCGATATTTGATTTTTTTGATGGTTTTGCAGCTCGCGTTCTGCGGTCATTCTCGGGCATTGGCAAAGATCTGGATTCGCTGGCCGACATGATCAGCTTCGGCCTTTTGCCATCGGCTATAATGTATGAACTGTTTTTACAGGTACCGCCGATAGATAAAGTTAGCCCTTATTTAAACTATATCTCATTTCTAATACCTGTATTTTCGGCATTGCGGTTAGCTAAATTTAATAATGATACCCGGCAAACCGAAAATTTTATAGGGTTAACCACTACAGCTAACGGTATACTTATCGCATCGTTACCCATCATTATCAGCCACCATAACCGCATTTATATGCCATTTTTGCTAAATCCGTATGTACTTTCGGGTTTTGTATTGTTAATGTGTACCCTGTTGGTGGCCGAAATACCACTGATGTCATTAAAGTTTAAGAACGCCGATTTCAACAAAAACATTTTCCGGTATTTATTACTGCTATTTTCGGCAATACTGATACTATTTTTTAAATTTGCGGCGGTTCCGGTGGTTATAATCATTTATATCTCACTGTCGCTAATTCAAAACAAAGTTGCCCATAATACAAATAAACACTTTAATGAAAAAGTTCCAGGCTGAAATAGACGTAATGCCCAAAAAAGAAATACTTGACCCACAGGGAAAAGCAGTAACAGGAAGCATGAAAAACTTAGGTTTAGCCGAAATACAAAATGTACGCATTGGCAAACATGTTACACTTGAACTTGAAGCCGACAGCGCCGAAACTGCCCACGCCAAAGTTGACCAGGCCTGCAAAAGCTTGTTAGCTAATTTGATAATGGAGAGTTATTCGTTCAGGGTGGAAGAAGTAGCTTAAGTTTAGTCCGGAAATGTCTGAACCACGATTCGTAGGATTTAATGATTAAAGGATTTTAATTTTTTAATCCCGGTAATCCTTTAATCCTATAAATCATGGTTCCGGACTTCCTCTACAACATCGCTTCCTTTTCGGCGCGTATTTTTATGAGCGAAACAATATTAGCTTCGATAATTTCGCGTACTTCGTTAAATTTAGAGTTTAACGCCTCTGGATCAGAGCCACCCGCTTTGGCCATCAGCTCAACTTCCTGTATCATTGCCTGACTTATGGGCATGCCAAAAAAGCCTAAGTTTGGTTTTAGCTTATGGGCGGCCTGCGATGCCACAACCCAACTTTTTTCGGCGATTGCCGAATTAATGGTTTGTAACAGTTCGGGCGTGTGCTGCAGGAACATATCAATTGATTCCACAATAAACTCGGTGCTGCCATCAGCAATTTCTTCTAAAAACGTAAGATCAAGATCCTGACCCGGAGCAATATTTGACATTATTAGGTTTATCTATTTTTCAAAAGTATAATTTTTTTATGAGTAAATTATCCTGAAGTTCATTTTTGATGTCCGAAATATTTTTATTTAATACCGGGTGTATTAATTGAGGTGCTATTTCTAAAAGTGGCTCCAATGTAAACCTTCGTTTATGTAGTTCGGGATGAGGGATTTGCAGGCCGGGTTCGCTAATAACAACGTCATCATAAAATAAAATATCGATGTCAATGGTGCGCGAACCCCATTTTTCGTCGCGATGCCTGCCTAAAATCAGTTCAATAGCCAGTATTTTTTCCAGTATTTTGGCAGCAGGTAAATCTGTTTCTAAATTGATGACCTGATTCAGGTAGTCGGGCAAATCCGTTTTACCCCACGATTGCGTTTCATAAACCGACGAAGCCTTTGTTACCGGCGCAATTTCGCGTTCAATGTGTTCAATAGCTTGCTGTAAAAATAGTTGCCGGTTACCAAGGTTACTGCCCAATAATAAAAAAACGCTATGCATGTTGTAACAAATATTATAGATGATGCTCTTAATATTATATCCTGTTGAATTACTAAGTTTGCATAGATAAACGATTTATAACATTTAATGAAACAATTCTTCAAATTTGTCTTCGCCAGCATTGTTGCGATTATAATAAGTGTGGTTATTTTGGTATTTATAATTATTGGCATAATAGCGTCAAGCGACGACAAAACCGTTGAAGTAACACCGAATTCCGTTTTAAAAATTGAGCTAAATTACCCCATAGCCGAGCGAACCCCCGAAAACCCCCTCTCGAGCCTAAGTTTTTTGGGTATCGACGGTGATAAGTCCGTTGGTCTTAACGACATTCTGGCTAACATTAAAAAAGCAAAAACAGACGAAAATATCAAAGGCATATTTTTAGAGGAAAGTGATATTACACCCGGCCAGGCTACATCCGAAGAAATACGCAACGCGCTCATCGACTTTAAAAAGTCGGGCAAATTTGTTATAGCTTATGCCGAAGTGTATACCCAGGGCTTTTACTACATCGCATCGGTGGCTGATAAGGTATACATTAACCCGAAGGGGATATTTATATTTCATGGTTTTAGCTCGGAAATCACCTTTTTGAAAGGCGCTATGGACAAATTAGGTATAGAGGCGCAAATAATAAAAGTAGGCACCTACAAAAGCGCGGTTGAACCTTATTTTTTAACAAAAATGAGCGATGCCAACCGATTGCAGGTAACGTCGTACATGGGCTCGATGTATGATCATTTTTTAATCAACATCGGCCAAAGCCGCAATATCAGCAAAGACTCTTTATTTAATATAGCCGATAATTTAAAAATCCGGTTCCCCGAAGATGCATTAAAATACAAGCTGGTTGACGGTTTAAAGTATAAGGACGAAGTATTAACGGAATTGAAAAAACGCACCGGCGGCAACAGCGAAAAAGACGACCTGAACACCGTTGAATTGCGCGACTATACCAAAAGCGAGCCGGCAAAAGACGATAAAAAGAACGATTCAAAGAACCATATTGCCATTATATATGCGTCGGGGGAAATTGCCGGTGGCGATGGCGACGACAATAGTATCGGCAGCGAAAGGATATCAAAAGCACTGCGCCAGGTACGATTAGACGATAAAGTAAAAGCGGTGGTACTGCGTGTTAACTCGCCGGGCGGCAGTTCATTAGCGTCAGATGTTATTTGGCGCGAGGTGATGCTGACTAAAAAAGTAAAACCCATCATAGTTTCTATGGGCGATTTAGCAGCATCCGGTGGATACTATATTTCGTGTGCGGCCGATTCTATTATTGCCGAACCGAATACCATTACCGGTTCCATTGGCATTTTTGCCGTGCTGCCCAATATGCAAAAGTTTTTTAACGATAAGTTGGGCATCACTTTCGACGGTGTAAAAACCGGTAAATATGCCGATCTGGGCAACGTAAGCCGTCCCCTTTCACCCGAAGAAAAGGCTATCCTACAAAACCAGGTTAACCATGGTTATGACGATTTTACAAAAGCTGTAGCCACAGGCCGCCATAAAACACAAAAATACATCGACAGCATTGGCCAGGGCCGCGTTTGGACGGGCGAACAAGCTATAAAAATTGGACTGGTTGACCGTTTGGGCAACATCAGCGATGCTGTACAATCCGCTGCTAAAATGGCGAAGATTAAAAACTACCAGTTGGTAAGCTATCCTGCGCAAAAGAGCTTTTTGAATAAATTTGGTTCGGGATTAAGCGCGGAAGTAAAAACACACATGCTGAAATCTGAACTGGGAGAGAATTATATTTATTACCAGCAGATAAAAAGTGTAACCCAAATGATGCGGACGCCGCAGGCAAGGATGCCGTTTAATGTATCGGTGAATTAAGTTTTTAGATATTTTGAGAGCCGCCTTTAGGCGGCTTTTTTGTCTACAACTACATCACGAGTGAGATTTATTCTCAAATTAACCAATAAAATATATTTATTGATATATATTTGTTATAAAAATGAGTAATTTTCTCAAAGCTTACCATGCTAATAGAATTCACCGTCGGAAACCATCTTTCCTTTAAGGACAAAAAGACTTTAAGTTTAGAGGCCTCTTCAATAAAAGAGTTTGAAGAAAACACTTTTAAGGCGGGCAATTATACTTTGTTGAAAAGTGTAATCATTTATGGTGCTAATTCTAGTGGAAAGAGTAATTTGATCAGAAGTCTGAATAAGATGGATATGATTGTTAGGACGTCTGCTCAAATGTCATCGACAGATAAATTTAAGATAAAGCCATTTTTACTTAATACTGAAACGGAAATAAAGCCATCATTTTTCGAAATATTGATATTAATCGATGATGTGAGGTACCGCTATGGTTTTGAAGTTGATGAAAATATTGTACATTCTGAATGGCTGTTCAGATGTAAAAATAAAAGTGAATCGCTTTTATTTTTACGCGATAAAGATAGAATTGAAATTACAAAAGATTTTCACGAAGGGAAAGGTATAGAAGAACGGACACGTGAAAATGCTTTATTTCTATCATCCGTTGATCAATGGAATGGGACCATTTCAAAGAAAATTATGAATTGGTTTAATGAAAGGGTGTACGTTCTATGGGGGTTGGCACATAAAAGCCGTAGGCCAGTCACGATAAATTTCGATAGCGACCCTGTTACTAAGAAGAATATGGTAGATTTTATCTCTCAATTTAATTTGGGATTTAATGAATTTAAAGTTGAGTCAGAAAAAGAAGTTGAAAACGCAGTATTAACCCATCATAATAAATATGATATCCACGGGCATGTCGTTGACAACCACTGGTTCGAATTAGATAAAGAAGAGTCTTCTGGAACAAAGAAGATTTTTGATTTGTCAGGTTATATCATGGGTGGACTACTATCGGGAAACACTACTATCATTGATGAGCTTGATGCCAAATTACATCCGTTATTGACCATGGCGATAGTTAGATTATTTAATTCAAACAAAAACAACTCGAGAAATGCACAACTTATTTTCGCGACCCACGATACTAACCTTTTAACTTACGGTAATTTCAGGCGTGACCAAGTTTACTTTACCGAGAAAAATCAGTTTGAAGAAACTGACTTATATTCACTGGTTGAATATAAGGACGAAAGTGGCGTAAAACCAAGGAATGACAGATCTTTCGAAAAAGATTATATAAAAGGTCGCTATGGTGCGATACCATTTATTGGCGATTTCTCAAATTTATTAAGCAATGGCCAGAATATCGAAGATTGATAATTCAGTAAAAAAGAGATTTGCGCGTAAAGAGCATAGTCGGGCAGTTGGATTAAGAGAACAGCGTATATACTTCCTGATCATTTGCGAAGGAGAGAAGACAGAACCCAATTATTTTAAAGGATTAAAAAAAGATTTACCAATAGGCTCTTTGGTTGTTGCTGATATGACAATAGAAGGTACTGGCAGAAATACCGAAAACCTTATTGACTTCACTATCAAATACCAAAAAAGATCAAATCAAAGATTTGACAGAACGTGGGCTGTTTTTGATCGAGATAGTTTCACGGAAGAACAATTTAATAACGCAATAATCCGCGCCGAGGCAAGTCAGATCAACTGCGCATGGTCGAACGAGGCCTTTGAATTGTGGTTTTTGCTCCATTTCCAGTTAGTTAACAACGCCATGTCGCGAGAGGATTACAAGCCATACTTAGAACGGGAAATTAAACGAACATCATCTAAAACAGAATACACATATAAAAAAAATGATGTAAATACTTATGCCATTTTGAAGGAATTCGGCGATCAAGCCAAGGCAATCAATAGGGCGAAAGAACTTAGAGCACGGTTTACAGATCGCAAACATGCCGGGCATAATCCTTGTACACTAGTTCATTTATTGATCGATGAATTGTTTAATCCAGGAGGGCTAATATAAACCGCGTAGCTTAAACCAGTTTTTAAATCCTCAAAAACAAAGCACAAAGGCAGGCTTTCTTTATACAGGCTTTTTGTATTTTTACACCCTCAATTAAATGATGGAAAACAAACCCATATCCCGTAAACTCCGCCTGCTGGCCAACCTGATGGAACTGAACGATGGCAATTCGTTTAAAATAAAATCGGTAGCCAATGCTGGTTTAAAGGTTGATAAACTGCCCTACCCCGTTGCCGGTAAAAGTTTTGCCGAATTGGAAAAGATTGACGGCATTGGCAAAAGCATAGCCGGTAAAATCATTGAATTGCTGGAGACCGGTACCATGGCCGAGTTGGAGGATATGCTCGCCCGTACGCCCGAGGGCGTAGTGGAGATGATGGGTATAAAAGGTATTGGCCCGAAAAAAGTAGCCATTATTTGGAAAGAGCTTAATATTGAAACTGTTGGCGAATTATATTATGCCTGTAACGAAAACCGCCTGGTTGAAGCCAAAGGTTTCGGACTAAAAACCCAGGACGATATCCGCAAGGTTATTGAGTTTACGATGGCCAGCAATGGCAAGTTTTTATATGCCAGGGTATTGCCCGAAGCAATGGAATTGTTGGGGCAGATAAAAGGAATTTTTCCTGACGGATTGGTTGAGTTTGCAGCTGAGTTTCGCCGTTGCTGCGAGATTATTGATAAGCTTGTTATAGTTTTAGGTAGCCGCGACCAGGAAATTGCTTTCACTACGTTGTTGAACTCAACTATTATGAGTGATATCACAGCTGATAAAAACCATATAAAAGGCAAACTGCCGAATGGTTTGGACGTGGATATTATTTGTGTAGAAAAACGCTACTTTTATAAAGAGCTATTTACCCAAACCGGCGATGATGAGCATGTACAAGCCGTTTTAGCCCGTGTTGCCGATATTGTTGACCAGCCCGAAAGTGAGGCGCTCATTTATACCAAAGCCGGCATGGCCTTTATACAGCCGGAATTACGTGAAGGAGTTGCTTACATTGAGCGAGCTGAAAAAAATGATTTACCACAGCTGATCAACTATTTCGATTTGAAAGGCACCCTGCACAACCACAGTACCTGGAGCGATGGCATAAACACCGTTGAAGAAATGGCCCTGTATTGCCGCGATGAATTGAAGCTGGAATACTTAGGCATGTGCGACCACAGTAAAAGCGCGTTCTACGCCAAAGGTTTGAGCATTGAACGTGTATTGCAACAGCAGGAAGAAATTGATGGTTTGAATAAAAAGCTAAATGGCTTCCATATATTTAAAGGTATTGAATCGGATATTTTATACGATGGCTCACTGGATTATCCCGACGAGATATTAAAGAAATTTGATTTTATAGTAGCCTCGGTGCACTCTATCCTAAAAATGGATGAGGAAAAAGCAACGTCGCGCCTCATTAAAGCTATTGAAAACCCGTACACTACTATATTAGGGCACCCCACCGGGAGGCTGTTGCTTAGTCGTAAGGGCTACCCTATCGATTACAAAAAGGTAATTGACGCTTGCGCTGCCAACAACGTGGTGATAGAAATAAACGCCAATCCGCTGCGCCTTGATCTGGACTGGCGCTTGCACCAATACGCATTGGAAAAAGGTGTTTGGCTATCCATTAACCCCGATGCCCATCGCCGCGAAGGCTTTCTGGATATGCACTTCGGCATTTTAGCCGCCCGCAAAGGTGGTTTATACAAGGAAAGATGTTTGAATGCGTTATCATTGCAGGAGATTGGGAAGGTTTTTGGGAAGAAGTCCGGAAAGTCCGAAAGTCGGTAAAGTCCGGACAGTAAAAAAAGTAGTTAAAGGTTCATACCACCAATGAACCAGTAAACGAGTGAACTAACAAAATGAGTTTAAAAGATAAAGTACTTTCTATACAGGCATCACAAAAAAAACCTTCGATACTGGTTATCGGGGATTTGATGATTGATCATTATATATGGGGTAATGCCACCCGTTTATCGCCTGAGGCGCCGGTGCCGGTGGTGAATGTAAAAACGGAGTCGACCACTTTGGGTGGTGCGGGCAATGTGGTTCAAAACCTGGTGGCTTTTGGCGCTAATGTAACCGTTGCAGGGGTGACTGGCGATGATGCAGGCAGTGTTGAATTGATTGACATACTGGAAAAAGAAGGCGTTAAAACTGATACCATTATTAAGGACAATAGCCGGCCCACTACCATAAAAACCCGTGTTTTGGCCGGAAGTCACCAATTGGTTCGGATTGACCGCGAGGTTACTGACTCGCTGTCAACCGAACTCGAAAATGAGTTTATCGACAAGCTGAGCGGTAGTATTGACAGCGCCGATATTATTATTTTATCCGATTATAATAAGGGATTATTTGCGCCATCGCTTACGCAACGACTGATAAAACTGGCCAACGATCATCAAAAAAAGGTAATAATTGACCCAAAAGGTTTAAATTACGAGAAATATAAAGGCGCCTGGCTCATAAAACCCAATCGTAAAGAGCTGGCCGAAGCTGCCAAGACCGAAAAAATAAGCAATATTAACGACGTACAAAATGCGGCAAAAACCATCTTCGCGCAAACCGGGACAAGCTATTTAATTGTTACCCTATCCGAAGAAGGGATGGCCATAGTTACCGAAGAAGGCAGCAAACTACTCCCTGTAAAAGCAACAGAAGTATTTGATGTTACGGGTGCCGGCGATACCGTTATTGCAACCATTGCTTATTTTGTAGCTTTGGGCCTCGCGGTGGAAGAGGCTTGCGAGCTTGCTAACCACGCTGCTGCTATTGTGATCCGTCATGTTGGCAGCGCAACCACCACGGTGGAGGAAGTCATTGGGTCATTGGGGCATTGATTCATTGGTCATTGTTTTAATCGGTGAGGTCATTAAAAAATCACTGTAATCCCAAATAAAAATAAATCCGAAATTGAAAAGAATGGTACTTGAAGAACTACACGATCATCAGCAGCTGATAAAAAAAGTAATTGAACTCCTTACCGGGGACATTGAGACTGCTTGCGAAATGATCACTTCGGCTATAAAAAATGGCAAGAAAGTGCTATTGGCTGGTAATGGCGGCAGTGCAGCGGATGCGCAACACATAGCGGCAGAATTAAGTGGTCGTTTTGTTAAAGAGCGCAAAGCTTTGCCAGGCATTGCCTTAACGGTTGATACGTCGGCGCTTACAGCAATAGCTAATGATTATGGGTATCATCATGTTTTTTCGCGCCAGGTGGAAGCTTTGGCCGGCGAGGGCGATTTGTTTATAGGTATTTCAACCAGTGGTAACAGTCAGGGTATTTTGAATGCATTTGAAGCGGCTACGAAGATTGGCTGTAAAACTTTGGGCCTGTCAGGTCGGGATGGCGGTAAAATGAATGGTCTTTGCGATTTAAATATTGTTGTACCAAGTGAAATTACCGCCCGCATACAGGAAATGCATATACTAATAGGCCATATACTTTGCAAAGCCGTTGACGATTTATTTTAAATTTAAAGCTTGTTAAAGACAGTTTTTTAAATAACCACAGAGAACACAAAGAGAAAAACACAAAGGACACAAAGTTTTAATATTCATTTTTCATATTGTGTCCTTTGTGAAATCCTTTGTGTTCTTGGTGGTGAAAATAGCTACCATGCATAACATGGTGTTCAATCCTTAACTTCATGAGACCCGATATCGAAAAAACACTTTTAAATAAAATACAAGATCTTACCCAGCTTAAAACCCAGGTTGCTACGTGGCAGCGCGAAGGTAAAAAAGTGGTTTTCACCAATGGCGTGTTCGATTTACTGCACATTGGGCATATTACCTATATGGCCAAAGCGGCCGAACTTGGTGATAAACTGATTATTGGCTTAAATGCCGATAGTTCGGTAAAACGTATAAAAGGGGAAAGCCGGCCGGTGAACGACCAAAATAACCGGGCAGCTTTGTTAGCGGCAATGTATTTTGTTGATGCTATCACCGTTTTTGAAGAGGACACTCCGCTGAATTTAATCACCGCTTTATTACCTGATATATTGGTAAAAGGCGCCGATTATGCCATCGAAAACATCGTTGGCGGTAAGGAAGTGATAGCCAACGGCGGCGAGGTCAAAACTATTGAATTTGTTGAAGGTTATTCGTCCACAGCAATAATCGAAAAAATCAGGAAGCAAATTGCCTGAAACTCATACACGATGAAAATATTGGTGATCCGTTTTAGTTCTATGGGCGATATTATTTATACTACGCCTGTTGTTCGCTGTTTAAAAACGCAATTGCCCAATTCCGAAGTACATTTTTTAACCAAGCCAGCCTTTAAGTATATATACGACAACAACCCTTACGTTGATAAACTTCTTTTTTTGCAGCCCACATTGGGCGAAACAATCGATATTATCAAAGATGAGGGGTACGATTATATTGTGGATCTGCATAATAACCTGCGTACTACCTCAATCAAACTGCGCACCGGTATTAAATCTTACACCTATAAAAAGCAGCCTATACGCAAATGGCTCAGCTTAAAATTTAAGCTAAAACTAATTCCCGAAATTCATCTGGTTGACCGTTATATGAAAGCGGTTATTCCACTTGGCGTAAAAAACGATGAAAAGCCGATAGATTACTATATAAAGGCAGATCATCAGCTCAGTGAGTTATTGCCTGTTTCTCATCAATCTAACTATCTGGTATTTATTATAGGTGCTACTCATTTTACCAAGCGTATGCCTAACGCTAAAATAATCAGCATTTGTCAAAAAATAAACCTGCCGATTGTTTTACTGGGCGGGGCTGACGTTAAAGCTAATGGGGAGGAAATTGCATCGGCTGTTAGTAACGCTTACAATGCCTGCGGGATTACTACGCTCGATCAATCTGTTTTCCTCGTGTCAAAATCGGCCGGTGTAATTGGTTTTGATACCGGTTTAACCCATATTGCCGAAGCTTTTGACAAGCCCATTGCATCGGTTTGGGGTGGCACCACACCCGACCTTTTAGGTGTTTGGCCCTATAAGGTTAATCAAACGTTGATTGCCGGAGTTGAATTACCCTGCCGCCCCTGCTCAAAATTCGGACTGGAAAAATGTCCGCTTGGGCATTTTAAGTGTATGAACGATATGCCCGCAGATACAATCGCCGACTTTGCGAATACCACTGCGACCAACTGATCTAAATAAAATTTAACCGTCGAAACAAATAATTAAACCGGCCGTTAATTAGTTGAAAGCCATCGCATACATGGTAATATTTAATCCCATCAATTGATCATTATTGCCGCGCTTTTTTTTAATTTCGCCTATGAAAAAGTTAGTACTGATACGGCATGCCAAGGCAGAAAAGGAAACGAGCGGAAAAGATTTCGACAGGCCGTTAAAATATACAGGTATTCAGGATGCTACTTTTATGGCCGAACGGCTAAAAGAGCAGTTGTTTATTCCACAACTTATCATCACCAGTCCCGCGCTACGTACTAAAACTACAGCCGAAATATTTGCAGACCAGTTTTCATTACCCGAACCGGAAGCTAACAACGCTATTTATGAAGCCAGCATGCAAACCTGGCTGCGTACAATTAATCAATTGCCAAACGATAAAGATTTTATAGCCATTGTAGGCCATAACCCTGGTGTAAGCCAAATACTCTATTACCTAACCGGCGATGCCAGGGAAGTACATACCTGCGCCGTAGCCATCATCGATTTTGAAGCCGATGACTGGGCCGAAGTAAGCAGCGATTCGGGACAGGTGGCATATTTTAGTTCGCCGAAGGAATAGTTGTGGAGATTAGCGGTTAGAGATTGGAGGTTAGGAAAAAACTAATCTCTTACCTCCAACCTCTAATCTCTCAAGAAAGACGATACATCTTCCCCGGCAACGACCGGATATATCCCTGCATTTCCATATTTAATAAACTCATCGCTAATTGGCTTGTTGGCAGGTTTGTTTTAAGCGTAAGATCGTCTATGGCTATTGCGTCTTTATGCTGTTGCAAAACATCAAATACCAGCCTTTCTTCCTTAGTGAGGTCAATGGGCAGCATAAACTGTTCAACAGCTGGTTTTGCTTTGCTATTGTTCAATTCCCAGCCTAAAACGTAAGCAAGATCGGCGGCGCCGGTAAGAAGGGCAGCTTTATTGTTTCGTATCAAAAAATTACATCCTTCCGAAAACTCATCCCCTATCCTACCCGGAAATGCAAACACATCCCGATTGTACGAGTTGGCAATTTCGGCCGTTATCAATGCGCCGCCTTTGAGGCTGGCTTCTATTACAATGGTAGCGTCGGCAATACCGGCTACTATTCGGTTGCGTTGCGGGAAGTTTTCCCTGTCGGGAACAGTGCCCGATGGATACTCGGCCAGCAGGCCGCCGTTTTCCAACATTTTATCAGCAACTGCCCGGTTTTGGCTGGGGTATATCCTATCCAAACCATGGCCAAGCACGCCAACTGTTGGTATGTTCTGCTTAACACAGTCCTTATGCGCCGCAACATCAATACCCAAAGCCAAACCACTAACTACCAATACATTATAAGGCTGCAATTCTTCCAGCAATTGGTGGCATAGCTGCTTACCATATTCGGTGGCGTTGCGGGTGCCTACAATACTTATGATACGATGATTGTTCAGGTCGGCATTGCCTTTAGCGTATAATAATATTGGGGAATCATTACAGTTTTTCAGCCGTTTGGGATAACGTGAATCCGTATAAAAAATAGCTTCGATGTTGTGCTTTTCTATAAATAGCAATTCTTCCGCTGCCCTGCTTAATGCCGCGCCGAGGTCCATTTGGGCCACTGTTTTTTCGCCGATGCCGGGTACTTTCATCCATTTAGCCTTGGGTGCACTAAAAACTTCTTCGGCGCTGCCGAAGTAACTGATTAAGGATTTTGATAGCGCCGGCCCTATATTTTTTATAAAAGTTAAAGCAACCTGGTGGTGTAAGGACATGTTACAAATTAATGCGCAAATGTGGTGATATGCAAATGTGCAGATGAAAATAATTATGACCAGTATTTATTTTTTACCACAAAGAAACAGAGAATTCACAGAGGTCACAGAGCTTATAATTAATTTGTTGTACGCTCTCTATTATTCCATTCTCTGTGTACTCTGCGTCTCCTCCGCGTTCTTTGTGGTTAATTTGAATGATACAAGGCATTATAAAGGAAACTATTTTTTAAAAAACTATAAAAATAGTTTGCAAACTATAAAAATAGTTTTACCTTTACTCAACTATAAAAATAGTTTGCTATGCATATCAAAGAATTAACAAAAGCCGAAGAACAGGTAATGCAAATATTATGGCAGTTAAAAGAGGCCATTGTAAAAGACATTATTGAGGAAATGCCCGAACCCAAGCCGGCATACAACACTGTTTCAACCGTAGTAAGGGTGTTAGAAGGCAAAGGTTTTATCGACCATAAAGCCTATGGCAACTCCCACGTTTACTTCCCGTTGGTGCGGCAAACGGATTATAAAAAGTTCACGTTCGATAAAATGATGACCAATTATTTCAGCAACTCGTACCAAAGCCTGGTGTCATTCCTTGTAAAAGAAAAGGACCTGAGTATGGAAGAACTGGAAGAATTAAGCCAACTGGCCGAAAAACTTAAAAACAAAAAATCATGAGCTGGATACATTATTTGCTGGAGGCTAATTGTTACCTCGGCGTTTTTTACCTGTTGTACTATTTTATTTTCAGGCGCGAAACCTCGTATCAGTTAAACCGGGCATATCTGTTGATAAGCAGCGTGGCCTCGTTTATTATTCCTTTTGTACAGCTTGGCTTTTTAAAAACTGCGCCGCAAATAGCGGTAAAAATGGTGACGGGAGCGACAATGAAGCCATTGCCATTAAAGCATATACCGGTAGTTATTAATACACATTGGCAGTTAAATGATTATGTGCTGACGGCTTACTTTACTATTGTATTGGCGTTACTGATTAACCTTTGCCTAAAAATAGTTAAGCTTTTCCGCCTATCGCAGCAATATAAAGCCACGGTTGTTGATTCGTATAAACTGGTGGAAGCGCCTGGCGAGGCCGATGCTTATTCATTCTTCAACTACCTTTTTATTAACCCCAAACTTGCGTTTAAGCAAACCATTATTCACCACGAGCTGATACACATACAGCAAAAGCATAGTTGGGATATCCTTTTTATTGAATTGATTAAAATACTCAATTGGTTTAACCCGATAGTTTATCTGCTACAATACAGCATAAAAGAACTACATGAATTTATAGCCGACAGCGAAACAGTAAAAGCCAAAAGCGACACTGCTACTTATACCGATTTTTTGGTAAACACCGCTTATGGGCTTGGCAGCAGCACACTTACCAGCACTTTTTTTAACAAAAGCTTATTAAAAAACCGAATAATTATGTTACACCAAAAACCATCGGGTAGTTTAGCCAGGCTAAAGTATCTTGTTATCGCCCCGCTTTGCGCGGCCCTGCTGTGCGCTTCGACGCTGGCATTCAGCAAAACTTATGGCTGGATTAATTTAGCACCAGGACGGGAAACTACAGCCAAAATTAACGATCCATACGATGCATTTTATAAGCAGCTTGGCAAATTCATCAGGTACGCGGCAGACGCAAGGGCCAATAGCCACTCAGGGGTTTTAGTAGCCATATTTACAGTTAATAGTGCCGGTAAAGCGCAGGACATAACCATAGTTAGCAAATTATCAGAAAGGATGAACGGCGAAGTACAAAGGGTATTGCAAATTTCGGACGCTTCGCCATTAACCCCGGAGACAAAATATGCTATACCTATTCACTTTGAGATAGAAGATAAAGACGGCAAACAAGTTGGTGATGAGAATGATGGGAAGCCCAACATCGTTGAAATTGCACAAAATAATGGCGCAAAACTGCTTAAGGAAATAGTGGTTGTAAGCTACAAATAATAACACCAATTACGGGCTAATACCTAAAAACAAAACCTATGAACTGGCTGCATTACCTGGCCGAGGCCAACGTTTACTTATGTATATTCTATTTATGCTATCGTTTGTTTTTAAGCAGGGAAACGCATTATACGCTTAACCGTATGTACCTGCTTTTTAGCTGTGTGCTATCGTTTATGCTGCCTTTTATACAATTAGGAATATTGAAACCGGCACAAAAAATAAACCTGGATATGACCAATATGATGATCAACGCTCAGTATGCGGTTAATCAATCAGACCATATAGCAGCGCCGGCACATCAATTTACCTGGCAAGATGGCCTTTTATACAGTTACCTGTTGGGTGTGGTAGTTTTTATGGTGTTACTGATTCTAAAATTGTACCAGCTGCTGGCATTAACAAAAAGGCATCAGGTTACTATTAAAAATGGATACAAACTCGTTAATATTGACCAGCCCAACACTGCATTTTCATTTTTCAATTATCTGTTTATTGGTAGCGACACTGGCCAAACGTCAACTATTATCAGGCACGAGCTGGTGCATATCCGTCAAAAGCATTCGCTTGATATTGTTTTATTGGAGCTTTTTAAGATAGTTAACTGGTTTAACCCCTTTGTTTACCTGCTGCAAAACAGCCTGAAAGCTGTACACGAATACATTGCCGATCAGCAAACCGCCCCAACCCAAAAGGATGTACCGGCCTATTCTGATTTTTTGGTAAACAATGCCTATGGCATTACCGGCCCGTTAATTACGCACTCTTTTTTCAATTACAACCTTTTAAAAAACCGAATAATTATGTTACACCAAAAACCATCGGGTAGTTTAGCCAGGCTAAAGTACCTTGTTATTGTCCCGCTTTGTACGGCCTTGCTGTGCGCCTCTACCCTGGCGTTCAGTAAAACTTACGGCTGGATTGATTTGGCGCCGGCGCGTAAACCTGCGGCCATTGTTAAAACAAAGTTACTACCAAAAGACACCATCAACTTTCGCCCGCATTATACATCAAAAGGGTTTAAAGTGGAGCAAATGATGCGCGTGGCTAACAGCAAACCAGATTTAAGGGTTACGCTTACAGATAAAAATGGGCAAAAAAAGAGCTTTGATAAAAGCACGGCTACTACTGCAGATATTAAACTGCTGAACGAAAAATATGGTTATACATTTCCATCTGATAAGGCAATAGCTGCATTTCCGCCGCCGCCACCGCCCATGCTTAAGCCAGGGCCACCAGCAGGCAAACGTATTCCTCCCCCGCCACCGCCTGCTCCACCAAAACATGATAAACAAGTTAAGTTTAGTAAGCCGGCACCAAATTTTTATGTTGCGGGTCAGGACACCGTTTACCTGAGTTGTGATAAAGTGCCCGAATTTCCGGGAGGTAGTCAGAGTTTTTATAAATATCTCGGCAAAAACATAAAATACCCGGCAGTTGCCCGCGAGAAAAAAATACAGGGAAAGGTAATTTTACAATTTATTGTACAAAAAGATGGCAGCGTTTCCAATGTTAAAGTAGTAAGAAAAGTTTCACCCGAAATTGATGAGGAGGCTGTAAGGGTTTTGGCCGCTTCGCCCAAGTGGGAAGCTGGCACTAATAAAGGCAGTCCGGTAATCTGCGAATATAATGTGCCGGTGTCTTTTACCCTCGCCCGGTAGGATATTTTTCTCAAATTATTAAAAAAACAATTGCTGAACGTTTAAAATCGTTTCGGCAATTTTTCGTGAAAGGCTGGGTTGTTCGCCTTTACTTATTAGGCAAGCACGGCTTCTAAACCCCTACCTCAACCTTCCCAGGGAAGGAACCGACACGAGGAGCTCATGAATGCCCATAAAAACACATTAAATTATTCATAATCGCACGGGCTGCCGCTTTTTCATTCCTCAAAAAAAATCCGCGACCTAAAATCGGTGTAATCACTTTTTACAATCACTGTAATCCACAAACAAAATCACTGTAATCTCAAAAAACAATCACTTCTTACCCGACGAAACTTTGATATAAATAACCTGCTTCGTATCAAAAAACTCCTCTTCAAAGTAATCTTTCAAATGATATTGAGTAACCGTTAAACCCGATTCCTTAATTTCTTCTGCTAAGTCGCCGCCTTTTAAATAGAGTATCCCGTTAGGTAAAACGTTTTTTGATTGTGGATTAAACTTCCTTTTTACCCAGGGATAAAACTCCTTTAACCGGGTTACTGCGCGCGATACCACAAAATCAAACTGATCGTCAATTTCTTCGGCTCGTTTATGCGATGCGGTAACATTTTTCAGGCCTAAAGCTTTAGCTACTTCCTGCACTACTTTTATCTTTTTGCCGATGGAATCGACCAGATGAAACTGCGTTTCGGGGAATAAAATAGCGAGTGGGATACCTGGAAAACCGCCGCCGGTGCCTACATCCAACACTTTTTCGCCGGGTAAAAATGCCATTACCTTGGCTATTCCTAACGAATGGAGCACATGCCGCTCGAACAGTAAATCAATATCCTTTCGGGATATCACGTTGATTTGGCTGTTCCAAATATCATATAATTCGGGCAGGGCGTTAAATTGCTGTAGCTGCTGTGCGGTGAGCTGCGGGAAATATTTTATTAGCAGATCAGATGTCATCCCTGTTAAAACGGTTAATAATGTTGCCAAGCAGGTACCTGGCTCTAAACAATTGCGCCTTTACGGTACCCAAAGGCAGGTCAAGTTGCTGAGCTATTTCCTCATAGCTTAACTCATCAAAATATCGTAGGGTAATCAGGTTGCGGTAGCGCGGCGGCAAACTTTCAATCAATAATTTTAGTTCATGTGTTTGCTGTTTTTTGATGGACGTTTCTTCCGGATTCAATACATCTGCCTTTATTTGCAGTTGTTTTTCCTCGCCGTCCTCGTCCATCATACCATGGATTGACATGGTATTTAGCTTTTTTTTCCGAATAAAATCGATACAATTATTGGTAGCTACACGAAAAAGCCAGGTGCTAAAAGCATAATCAGGCTGGTATTTATCTAATTTTTCGAACGCTTTGGCAAAAGTTTCAACGGTGAGATCCATCGCATCTTCCTTGTTGTTCACCATTTTCAGCACCATAAAATAAATGGAATCTTTATAACGGTGCATTAGGTCGGCATACGCCTTTTGGTCGCCCTGGCGCGCTTTTATAACAAGGTGAAAATCGTTTTTGGCGTTCTCGGTGAAATTAGAGTTTATTTCCATTTATTGGTTTTTGTGAACGTCCCTATAAGGCCGAATATGTTTAAATAAATATAGTAAATAATATCCAACAAAGGCAAGTACCACAATAAATTTTTGCCCCTTAACTTACGGAACGATTTATTATAAATTACCTCTTGAAAAATGAACCTAAACATAAACAAACCCAGCGCTACCATCGGCTGAAAGTTGAAAACTAAGCATAATGTTAATAAAACATAGAACAGGAAACCGCTCACAGCATCGGTACTCAGCATACGTTTATGCTGCTTTTTGTACACCTTGCCGGCACCAAAATGACGCTTTTTTTGACGGAACCAAGCGCCCAGCGATGTTTTGGCATCGGTATACATAAACGAATCAGGATGTATTTCGATAGCCGTATTGGTCGTAGTGGCGTTTTGGTTAACAAATAAATCGTCATCGCCCGATAGGATATGCATGTGTGCCGCAAAACCCTTGGAGCCAAAAAAGAGCGTTTTAGTATAGGCCAGGTTACGCCCCGTACCCATATAAGCATTCCCTTTTAACGCTGCCGAAAAGTAATTAATAGCCGTTTTGATGGTTTCGAAACGAATAATAGCGTTTAACAAACTCCTGGTTTTTTTATAAGGAGAATAACCCAGTACCAACTGTATACCCGGAGTTGAAAAATTGGCTGCCATCCAGGTTATCCAATCGTTAGAAACCGGCTTACAATCGGCATCGGTAAATAGCAAATGTTCGTTTTTTGCAGCTTTTATGCCCAGGGTAAGCGCAAATTTTTTGCCGGTCTTAAATCTGTCGTGCTCAGTAATGGTTACAACTTTAAGGTGTTTATAGTTTGCAGCAAACTCTTCCAGCAGAGCCTCGGTACCATCAAACGAACAATCGTTAACCACCACCACTTCAAAATTGGGGTAGTTTTGCGCCAAAATCGATGGCAAATAGAGTCGTAGATTTTTAGCCTCGTTACGCGCGCTAATAATTACTGACATTGGCAAAGTGGCAGGCGGCAGGCTATCAGCCGGGCGATAATCTTTAAGCTTGCTTTGGTTATTAAGCAAAAAGCATAACTGAACAATAAAACAAATAGAAAACAGGCCGAATAATGTGTAAAGTATATAAGTTTCCAAAACAGGTTGAATAATATGCAAATTTGTTGAATTTAGTTGAAATTGTTGGTATTGGGGTGCAGAAAGTTGTAAAGGGCTGTAATAAGTTGTAGATGTTGTAAGGGTTAGAAATGGTTGTAGTGGTTATAATGGGTTGTAAAGGTTATAACGTTTACAACTTTTTCAACGTCTACAACTTTTTCAACGTTTACAACTTATTTCAACATCTACAACTTTTTCAACGTTTACAACTTATTTCAACATCTACAACATTTTTCCCCCTTACAACAACACTTAAAACTTATTGCATAACTTTGCACCCTCATAATGAAATTTAACTTAACAGCAGCCGATCCGCTATCGAAGGCCCGTGCGGGGGAGATTACTACCGACCATGGCGTTATACAAACGCCTATTTTTATGCCGGTAGGCACTGCGGGCACGGTAAAAGCCGTTCATCAACACGAGCTTAAAAACGATATAAAAGCAGAAATTATATTAGGCAATACGTATCATTTATACCTCAGGCCAGGGTTAAACACGCTTGAAAACGCCGGGGGACTGCATCGCTTTAACGGCTGGAAAGGCCCCATTTTAACGGATAGCGGAGGTTACCAGGTATATTCATTAACCGAAGTACGTAAGATAAAAGAAGAAGGTGTTACCTTTCGTTCGCATATTGATGGCTCAAAACACTTGTTTACGCCCGAAAATGTGATGGATATACAGCGCATTATCGGAGCCGATATCATCATGGCTTTTGACGAATGCACCCCCTACCCCTGCGAATATGGCTACGCCAAAAGGTCGATAGAGATGACTCACCGTTGGCTAAAACGCTGTTGCGACAGGTTTGACACCACCGAACCCAAATATGGTTACAGCCAAACTTTATTCCCTATTGTACAGGGTTCGGTATATAAAGATTTGCGGGTACGGTCGGCCGAGGTAATTGCATCATTTGAGCGTGAAGGAAATGCAATCGGAGGTCTTTCGGTAGGCGAACCTGCCGAAGAAATGTATGCCATGACAGAAATTGTATGCAATATATTACCAGAGCAAAAACCGCGTTACTTAATGGGCGTAGGCACGCCGGTTAACATTTTGGAAAATATTGCGTTAGGAATTGATATGTTTGATTGCGTTATGCCTACCCGCAATGCACGCAACGGTATGTTGTTTACCAAAAACGGCATCATCAATATCAAGAACGAAAAATGGAAAAACGACTTTTCGGCCATTGAGCATGACAGCGATTTACTGGCTGATACCGCATATACAAAGGCTTATTTACGCCATTTAATACACTCGGGCGAGATGCTGGGCGCTCAAATTGCCACCCTGCATAACCTGCACTTTTATTTGTGGCTTGTAAAAGAAGCACGCAATAAAATTATAGCCGGCGAGTTTTACGACTGGAAGAAAGTAATGGTTAACCGTTTGGGACAAAGATTGTAAATGAAATATATTCTGCATAAGTATTTAAAAACTATCGATTGGTATATCATCAAAAAATACCTGGGCACTTTTGTGTTTACGCTGGGCATTTTTGTGGTGGTAACCGTTGTGTTTGATATATCCGAACACCTTGATAATTTCCTTAAAAACCACTCGACCATAGAGGAGATAGCTTTTAAATATTATGCCGGTTTTATACCTTTTTATATCAATATGCTATCGCCGTTGATTAACTTTTTGGCGGTAATTTACTTTACCGCCAAAATGGCCAATCAAACGGAAATTGTGCCAATACTTACCGGCAAAACCAGCTTCAACCGGTTTTTGCGGCCTTATTTTGTTTGTGCTACGCTGATATTTGTTGTATCGCTTTTTGCCAATATTTACCTCATACCTTTTACCAACCGGCTAAAAATAAACTTCGAAAACTCGCATCAATTTAATTCGGACGACCCGACAAAATCGGAAGTGCACATACAATTGGATAAGCATACTTTTGTATACATGCAGCAGTTTGACAACACTATCAAGCGGGGGTATATGTTTATCATGGAGAAGTTTGATGGTGACCAACTGAGGGAAAAACTGGTAGCAAATTATATACAATACGACTCGGTAAAGCGCGTTTGGTCGATTCAAAACTACACCGTAAAATATGTAAACGGCCTGAAAGAACGATTTGTGGACAATAAAAATACCACAAAAGATACCGTATTAGATATGCGGCCAAAGGACTTTATCGTGTTTGATAACTACTACTCGGCCATGTCAACCGCCGATTTGAACCGCGATATTCAAAAAGAAAAAATACGGGGAACGGGCGCCATTAAAGAGATGGAATACGAAAAATACCGCCGCTTTGTATATCCCTTATCCTCGTACGTACTCACCTTAATTGGAGTTTCCATATCCTCACGCAAGGTGCGCGGAGGCATAGGACTGCCGCTTGGCATCGGCATTTTCTTGTGTTTTGGGTACATTGTTATTGATAAATTTGCGCTGGTTTTCGCGGTAAAAGGCAGTATGATGCCGTTGCTTGCGGTGTGTATGCCCAACGGGTTATTTGCGTTGGTGGGCTATTATTTAATGTTAAAAGCGCCTAAGTAATGAGTAGCGGAAATACCAGCCCGTGGTTAAATAAAAACCTGCTATTGCTGCATTTTACGGTAATGATATGGGGTTTCACCGGCACCCTTGGCGCACTTATTTCTATCCCTGCCGTGGCCCTTGTTTGGTACCGCGTACTTATAGCATCGGTATCATTATTCCTTTATTTTGCGATTACAAAAACCAACATAAAAGTAAGCAAAAGCGCCTTTTTTAAGCTGGTATTAAATGGCGGTTTGGTGGGCTGCCATTGGATATTATTCTTCGCTTCTATTAAATTATCAACGGTTGCGGTAACCCTGGTTTGTCTCTCGTCCATCACTTTATTTACTGCAATATTTGAGCCCATCGTCAACAAAAAACGCATCTCCAGGCTCGAAATTTTGGCCGGTGCTTTTATCATTTTAGGTATTGCTGTTATCTTTAAATTCGAAACACAATACACTAAGGGTATTATAGCAGGCATATTAAGCGCAGTTGTGGCCAGCCTTTTCGCCATCTTTAATTCAAAATTAGTGAAGCATCACCAGGCCCCAACCATCGCCTTTTATGAGCTTTCGGGTGCGTTTTTTTGGATCAGTATTTACCTTCTATTAACGCATGGCTTTAATAAAACCGCCGTTCCCAACACTGCCGATATCGGTTATTTATTGATATTGGGAACCATCTGCACCTCGGTAGCCTATGTGGCGGGGGTGTACGTAATGCGCGAACTTTCGGCATTCCGGGTGGCGCTCATCACCAACCTCGAGCCTGTTTACGGTATCCTCATCGCCTTCTTTATTTTTGGCGACCTGAATAAAATGACACCAGGTTTTTGGGTGGGTGCGGTCATTATTCTTTCCACCATTCTACTGTACCCGATAACGCAGAAAAAGATTGCCGCGCGGCGGAAGGCCTGAGTTGGGAGAC
>JABDBM010000011.1 GCA_013288685.1 Bacteroidota bacterium
ATGGGAATCAACCGCGCAGCTTGATTTGGGTTTAGATGTGGCTTTCTTTAATAACCGTTTATCAGCCGAGTTTGATTATTACGACAAGCAAACCCATAATTTATTGCTAAATGTGAATATCCCAGGCACTACAGGCTTCGGTACACAAACCCAAAACCTGGGCAAACTGTACAACAAGGGGATTGAGGTGGTGCTATCATCCGATAATTTTGTGGGTAAGTTTAAATGGACCACCAGTGTAAACTTTGCCTGGAACGTAAACAAAGTAACCTTTGTTAACGGACAAATAATTGGCACAAGTAACCTAAACCGTGTGATAGAAGGGCAGCCAATTGGCGTGTTTTACGGGCCGGAATATGCTGGCGTTAATCCAGCCAATGGTGATGCCTTATATTACCTGAATACCAAAAATGCCGATGGCACGCTTAATCGCGGTACAACCAAAGATTATGATGCAGCGCAGGATGTTGTACTGGGTAATCCAACGCCCAAGTATACCGGTGGTATAACCAATACTTTTAGTTATTCCGGATTTGATTTGTCACTATCCTTTCAAGGTGTGTATGGCAACAAAATATTTAACAGCGCCGGGCAATACATGAGTTCGAACGCCAGTAATGGATATGATAATCAAACTATCGATCAGCTAAGTTACTGGACCAAACCGGGTGATATTACCAATGTACCTGAACCGAGGTTGTTTGATCCTAACGGAACCAATAACTCCAGCCGTTATTTGTCCAATGGGTCATACCTCAGGTTAAAAACAGCATCGTTGGGTTATACGCTGCCAAAAGCATTGGTCTCCAAATGGAACATTGAGAAAGTACGGGTATTTGTAAACGGATTTAACTTGTTTAAGATAACACCATACAAAGGTTGGGACCCTGAAGTAAATGCGGATTTCTCTGCCAGCAACATCAGCCTGGGGAACGATTTTTACTCGGCGCCGCAGCCGCGTACCATTACTTTCGGTGTAAACATTGGTTTATAATTAAAAATTAAAGCAACATGAAAAAATTAATATATGTAACCGCTTTAAGCACAGCCTTTGTTTTAGGCGCGTGCAACAAAGCGCTCGACTTGAAGCCATTCCAGTCGATAGACCAAAGCCAGGCGCTGCTAACGGCAAAAGATGTACAAATAACGCTTGTAGGTGCCTATAACGCTTTAAGCAACGGCAACCTTTACGGTGGCGGCATTTATGTAAATGCTGATTTAATGTCCACACAACCCGAAACAGAATGGACAGGCACTTTCCAGGGACTTACCCAATTGGTTAACCAAACCATCCCAATCAACAATGGCTTTGTTGAAGGTACCTGGCTGGCCGCTTACTCTGCTATTAATTCGGTAAATAATGTGCTTTCGGCATTAGATAAAGTAAATGCAAGCGATAAAGACCGCACCGAAGGCGAAGCCAGGTTTATACGCGGACTGATATATTTTGATATGGTGCGTTTGTTTGGCCGGGCATGGAACGATGGTGACCCTAATACCAATTTGGGTGTGCCCATTGTGTTAACGCCTACCAAATCGGTTGATGCATCGTCATTGGTAGCACGATCTACAGTTGCCCAGGTGTATGCACAGGCCATCGCTGATTTGAAGGCTGCCGAAAGCAAACTCCCTGCCAGCAATAGTTTCTACGCCAATAAATACTCGGCGTCGGCCATATTGGCCAGGTTATACCTGCAACAGGGCGATTATACCAATGCAGCAAACGAGGCAACTTTGGTTATAGCCTCCGGGAATTACGCCCTTAATCCTAACTATGCGGATGAGTTTCCGTACACAGGCCGATCATCAGGGCATGTGGATAATACGCCAGAGGATGTTTTTGCCATCCAGTTTACCGCGCAGTCTGTTAATGTTGTTAATTTCAATGATTTTAATACCGAATATGCCTCGCCCAATGACGCCGGCCGTGGTGATGTGGTGATTGACCAAAGCTTTGTTGATGAGTTTGCTGATACCGATACCCGCAAAGCATTGTTTTATGATGATGCGGGATCACTAAGAACTGATAAGTTTAGCAATGTGGATGGCAACGCACACGTAATACGCCTGGCCGAACTATACCTGATCAGGGCCGAAGCTAACCTGAGGATTTCGCCAGCTTCGGCCATTGGCGATACCCCGGCGAACGATGTTAACCAGGTTCGCAGCCGTGCAGGCATTGTGCCATTGGTTGTAGTAAGTGTAAACGATGTTTTAACCGAGCGTCGTCACGAATTGTGCTTTGAAGGTGGATTCTTTTTACACGATGGAAAACGAACCGCACAAAATATAAACGGACTACCTTACAACTCGACCAGGCTGGTTTTCCCGATCACGCAAGTTGAGCTGAATGCTAATCCTAAACTGGTGCAAAATCCTGGATACAACTAAACTAAATTAATCAACTATACCGTGCCGGAATTAGCAATAATTCCGGCTTTTTTTTGCATGTGATGCACTTGCAATATTGGTAATTTTCACACATTAATGCCCGGTTTTAGTAATTATGTTTGTTTAGCTACTAAGTAGGTTTTTTCAAAAAATATTTGGTCAGTTAATAGTTAATTAGAAAAAGTCAGTCACGCGAGGTAACTGACTTTTTTTTATTTGGTATATAACCCTCGATGTCATTATAAACGAAGTGAGAAATCTTAACAAATGTACGTAAACGCCATGGGGGCTGAGACGCATAGCGCACAACGGGCAACTCGCGATGGGCCGCTCGTAAAGTTTTCTCCCTGCGGTCGAAATTGACATGGAGGTTAGCCTTTATACAAACTAATTATTCAGCCAATAAGTAAGCTTAAACACCAAAGCCCTGGTTTTAACATTAAAAGGAGCGGGCAAATAATTATCGGTATACACAATAAAGAAATCTGATGCAGGTCTGAATCGGTATTGCAACCGCAAATTAATATTTATATTTTTCCCTTGTTCGTTGTATTGTGTATAATCCGTCAGGAAAAACTTATTGGTGAGGGTTACGTCAATTTTAGGGCCTACCAGCCAGAAGCTTTTTTGGCCCCAGGGCTGTGGCAACTGCAGCATATTCAAAGTAGTTGCCAGCGCAATATTTACATAAGGTTGTATGCGATACCCAATATCGTTAGCGATACTTATTTTTTTGCCATTATCATAATAGCCACCATAATCTAAAGTTAAGTCGTAAGTAAAAATGCTTTGCGGCAACGAGAAATAGGATATCTCGGCGTTATACCAGCGGCTTTCAAACCCTGTTGGCAGTGCTTTGCCTACATAGTTAGTAGGATCGAAAGGAGCCAGCAGCTTTACATAGTCGTTTTCGACCAAAGCTGTTAGTACACTTTTATTGCGGAAGGTAATCTGGTACGACAAAAAGTCGCGGTAATCGGTAGGGGTGAAGGATGGATTATAATAGTCTGTAAAACTCAGCGTAGGGCCATGGCTTAAAATTGCCCCGCGTGTCGGGAAGAAGAGGTGACTGATTACAGGGTTCAATTTAATATAGCCCTTACGGGGAACATACCCAACTTCGGCGTTGTAATTAGCGCCAACCACTTCGTATTCGGCGCCTACGGTCCAGTATTTGTCGGCATATTGCAGGTTGCCGGCCTGGGTAAAATCGTGGCCCTTTTTTGTTGGACTGAATGATTTTAAAACCAGCGCCTTACCTGTCCATAAATTTTGCGCTGATGCCAGGTTAAATTCAACCCCGATATTGTTATTGTATTTTGAATTATTAGGCTGACTTGTCGTCGGCGCCGCCGGATAGCTAAACGATTCCTTATTTACAAACAGGAAACCTATGTTTGAGCGGGCAAATATTTTGCGCTGTAGCGCGATGGTCGTAAAATTTTGCGCCGGTAACGAATCATTGCTGGCCGTTTGCATATCCATAACGCCAATACGCCAGTTTTTATCCAACTTGCCGCTCAATCGCGCCCCACCGATGATGCCCGAGTTTAAACCTATTCTTCGCGAAAAAAACGGACGGATAGAGGCATACCCAAAATTGCCAAACTGATCGCCGTTCTCTAAAAAAAACTGCCGGGTTTCCGGGTAAAAAAGCTCGTAGCGACTTAGGTCGGTAACCTGCTTATCTGCATCCACCTGCGAAAAATCGGGGTTTACGGTGAGGTCCAGGTTAAGGGCCGATGACATCGCTATTTTTGCATCCACACCCGCTTCTCCTTTTGTGGCAACGGCTTTATTGTGGGAATAGTCTTTGTTAATTCCCCCCAACACATAAGGAATAATCGAAATATTGGGTCCCGGATCGGGCGGGGGAGTGTCCCATACCAACGTTCCGGTATAGGCTAACGACGCAGTTGGGAATTGCCGCGGAACGGGTGCCCATGATGACTTTTCGGTGGTTTTAAGGTCGTTGCGGCTAAAATTAATGCCCCATTCCATTATCCCCTTTTTATAACGTATCGCTTTAAATGGAATGGCGGCCTCAAAAATATACCTGTCCTTATAATCTTTAACCGCCGAAATCCATTTGTTGGTCCAGCTCAGGTCAACACTACCGCCGCCGTACATGGTGCCGTCCCACTCAGCGCCCGCTGCGTTGGAACCAAACGAGTAACCATTGGTTTGATCGTTAAACGTATCCATAAAAAAAATAAAGTTGTCGTTTTTCAAAAAAGAAAAATCACGCTTTAACGATTCCACCATGTTGGGTCCGGGTACCGTTTTATAACACACGGCCAAAATGTAAATATTATTTTGGTCGTAAGCCATGCGTATTTCAGTGGGTACTTTGGCAAAGCTGGTGTCCATAGGTAGCACCATGTGAAAGTTTTTGGCAACTTCGGCATCCTGCCAGGCCTGCTCATCCATAACGCCGTCAATTTTTATGGGCGATGTGAGTTGATGGATATGATATTTAAAATTGCTGTTCTTTTTTTGTGCCCAAAGCTGGAAACTAAACAGGCAAAAAAAATAAATAAGTATAGCTTTCCGGTTCAAATTCAAATAGTATTAGGGTTAGTAGGGCCGACGTTTAAAAAAGTTAAGAATACGCATAATTTAGACCTATTATTAATATTTTGTTGATAATTACCCCTTTGTTAACAACTATAGTGGGTTTGGCGATGTATTAGTAAAAATACTTGTTAAATATTTGTTAAAATATTAGTCTGCTAACTCTATAGGCTTTATATTTGTATAATTATTTTTATCGATCTAACCAATTAGTTCTTTATGATAAATAATGAGGTCAGTTACTACAAAAAAGAGTGAGCGCCAGCTTCCTCTTTTTTTTTGTTTTGCTCGCAAAATTTTTAACGATTTGTCATTTATCGATACCTTAGAAAGAACATTATTGAGCGGCGCGTAAATCCGGCATCCAAATAAATCTGAAACGGCTAAGCACTCTGGGGCACCGCTTAAAGCCAACGATAACGAAAAATCGAACATCCGAAATAAAATAGATCATTCAAACTCCTGTCTGCAATTGTTACAGTGCCAGTTTTTGGGCGAGTAAAACGGATTAGCCAGGTTGGCGAATGAGCTGAACAGGCTCTCGTCTCTGTCCTGACCAATATTAGTTACATTGGTTGATGCGCAAAACGGGCATACCACATACGTATCCGTTTCGCCGTCAATTTCGTGAATATCCTGTTCGTGCAGATCATCGTCGCTGGCTAAAATTTCGCGGCAGCGCTCCATATCGCGTTCAAATATTTTAAGTTTTATTCCGCCAACAGCCTGGTTATAAAGTGGATTGGCGCCAATAGTGTTTTCGTCGGCAATAAAACAAGGTATGCCGTTGGCCTCCAGCCGGGTGCGCAAAATATGCGCCAGCATGGGGTCATAATACGATTCAAAGGTTACTATTTTGTCGTCGTCGTTCATCTCAGCAAATTAAGCCATTTTACGCTAAGATAGTCGGATTTTGTGTAATTTGGTTACAATAAGGCCGCAAAACTTATTGAAAGGTCTCCCCGCAGTTAAAACAATGCCAGGCTGTACGAAAATAAACCGGAACCCCTGTAAAAAAGGATACTAATACACTCGGCAAATGAAATTTAACCTCGGTATCAGTACCATACTTTACATCGTTTGATCCGCAATAAGGGCAAACAATAACAGCCGCGGTTTCATGGTCAATTTCAGGATATATTTCATCATTTGTATCGCCGTCTATGGCTAAAATTTCGTGGCACCTGTCCAAATCTTTCTCAAATACATTGAGTTTTACGCCGCCAATAGCCTGGTTATAATAAGGGATAATCTCGGCAGTATTATAATCACTAACAAAACAGGGAATACCATTGGCTTCCAACCGGGTGCGTATAATTTGCGCCAGCATCGGGTCGTAGTACGATTCAAAGATTACTATTTTATCATCTTCGCTCATGGCAGATAATTTATATTTTTTGCTAAAATACTTAGATTTTTTGTAATTTGGTTGCTATGAATCGTATCGACCGGGTTTCGGCTATTTTAATTCAGTTACAATCGCGCAGGGTGGTGAAAGCTATGGATATAGCCGAACGTTTTGGCATTAGTTTGCGCACCGTTTACCGGGATGTAAAAACATTGGAAGAAGCCGGGATACCCATCATTGGCGAAGCCGGCGTGGGCTATTCAATTATGGATGGATATCGTTTGCCGCCTGTAATGTTTACCCGTGAAGAAGCTACTGCCTTTTTAACTGCCGAAAAGTTTGTAGAGAAACTAACCGATACCTCCACGATGGAACACCACAAATCGGCCATGTACAAAATAAGGGCGATATTGAAAACGGCCGAAAAACAATTGCTGGAAGAAATTGATGACAGTATTGAAGTATTAAAAAGCCACGCCCAACTGGCAGTGAAAAATACAGATCATATACAGACCCTGTTAAATAGTATTGCTCGTAAGCAGGTGTTAACCATTAACTACTTTGCCAACCATAGCCAGGAACATACCAAACGTGATATTGAACCTATAGGCGTTTTTTTTAAGGATAGCGCCTGGCACCTGATAGCCTTTTGCAGAATGCGGAACGACTACCGCGATTTCAGGGTCGACAGGATTAACCATTTGGTGGTAACTGATAAAATATTTCATAATAAGCACCCCACATTAAAAGCTTATATAGCCCAAACAGCCAAAGAGCAGGAGCTGGATTTAGTGATAATGCGTGTTGATAAAAAAGTATACGCTCATCTGGAACATCAAAAATATTACAGCGGTTTTGTATCCGAAAAAACAATTGGCAGCCAAATAGAAATGACTTTCCTTACCGCTTCGCTTGAGGGATTTGCCCGCTGGTATTTGATGTTTGGCGACCAGGCCGAAATCCTCAGTCCGGATAGTTTAAAAGAGCGGGTGGGTAATATTGCCGCCAACATCGCACAAAAAAATCTTCAATTAACAAATTCCTACTGACATAGGGTTGTCATTAGCGTGTGTTTATTTTGTTATAAAATTAAATATTCGCTAATGCAGTATTGGATAGTAGTAGTCTCGAAAGATCATATTGCCCGCGGCGTTGCGGGTGGTTTTATGCAGGCCAACCACGGCAAGCAGGGGCCATTAAAACGGATGTCGGTAAATGACTGGGTAATTTGTTATTCGCCCAAACAAAGTTACGCCGGCAACGAACCATGCCAGGCATTTACTGCTATTGGCCAGGTGGCTGATGATATGGTTTATCAGCATAAAATGAATGATGATTTCACCCCGTACAGGCGAAACATCAACTACTACGCATGTACTGAAGCCCCGATAATCCCAATGATTGAAAATCTTGATTTTATTAAAAATAAAAAGCAGTGGGGATACCAGTTCCGTTTCGGTTTTTTTGAGATACCGGAAGCAGATCTCAAACTAATCAAGTCGAAAATGGTTGATTAAGTTGATTGGGTGAGTTGTTGATTAAGTTAATTGACGCTCAAACAACAACTAAATCAACCCAATCAACTTTGTCTAACTTAATCTAACTCAATCAACTAAAGAAAATGAGCACGCTAACATTAAAAACAGACATCGCCTTTAAGGCGCCAATTGCCGAAGTGTGGAAAGGCCTTACGGACCCGGCTATTGTAAAACAGTATTTTTTTGGTACCAATGTAAAATCCGATTATGAAGTTGGCAGCCCTATTACCTTTAGCGGCGAGTGGGAAGGTAAAACCTACGAAGACAAAGGAACAGTGCTTGCAATTGATGTACCGAAATTGTTAAAATATACTTATTGGAGCAGCATGAGCGGCACCGAAGATAAACCCGAACACTACAACGATATCACGTATGAACTTTCGGAAAAGGGCGAGATAACCACATTAACCATCACTCAGGAAGGTGTTAAAAGTGAGGAAGCAAAGGAACATTCTGAACAGATGTGGACATCAGTATTTGATGGTTTGAAAAAGATATTGGAGAAGTAAGCCCCATGATATCGAAAACTGATTTGGTGCATTTAGATGCATTTAATATAATTGGGATAGCCGCGCGCACTACTAACCAAAATGCGCAGGCCCGAACGGACATTGGTGAGCTTTGGACACGGTTTATGCAGGACAATATCCTTCAGCAAATTCCCGGCAAGGTAACCGATGATATTTATTGTGTTTATACCGATTATGAAACTGACCATACAGGTCCTTATACTGCTATATTGGGCTGCAAGGTAAATTCTCTTACAGAGATACCCGATGGATTTACAGGCATAACCATAGCTGCCGAAAAATATGAAGTTTATTTTTTGGAAGGGAAATTTCCGGATAATGTTGGCGATGCCTGGATGTCAATTTGGGAAAATGCTACAGACAGAAAATATACCGCGGATTTTGATTTGTACAGCGCCGGCGCGAAAAGCTTTGAAGAAACAGAGGTGAAGATTTATTTGGCGGTGCAGTAAATTTTTGATAGAGACGCGAGGCATCGCGTCTCTATCAAAAATTATCTTACAAATCCCAACCGCTTACCATTCACTCCTTCAACCAATTCTCCATCAGCCCAAACTACATTGCCCGAAACCAGTGTACAAGCAATTTTCGAATGAAAAGTTACCCCTTCAAACGGGCTCCATTTGCATTTATAAAGAATATTTTCTTTTTCGACTGTGGTTGGAGATTTCAAATCAACCAGCACCAAATCGGCCCAATAGCCTTCACGGATAAAGCCGCGTTTTTCAATCTGAAAACAAACGGCAACGTTATGCGCCATTTTTTCGGCAATTTGTTCCAGTGTTATTTTGCCCTGGTGATATAACTCAAGCATTGCGGGGAGGGCATGTTGCACTAACGGTCCGCCCGACGGCGCCTGCAAATAGGGAAGGGATTTTTCTTCTAAAGTGTGCGGCGCATGGTCGGTGGCGATAACATCAATGCGGCCGCTTAATACAGCTTTTAAAATAGCGTCGCGGTCGCTTTCTTTTTTTACAGCCGGGTTCCATTTAATCAGGTTACCTTTGGTTTCGTAATCTTTATCGCTAAACCAAAGATGGTGGATGCAGGCTTCGGCGGTAATTTTTTTATCCTTTAGCGGTGTGGTATTATCAAAAAGATAGGTTTCCTTTTCGGTAGAGATATGTAAAATATGCAGCCGTGTTCCATACTTTTTAGCCAAATCAACCGCCATGGACGATGACAGGTAGCATGCTTCTTCGCTGCGGATTTTAGGATGTAGCCTTACGGGTATATTTTCGCCAAGCAGTTGTTTAAAATGTTCCAAATTGGCTTTAATGGTGGCTTCATCCTCACAATGCGTAGCCACCAGCATGGGCGATTGTGCGAAAATATGTTCCAGCGTTACCGGGTTGTCCACCAGCATATTCCCGGTTGATGAACCCATAAAAACCTTGATGCCGCAAACATTGGCTGTATCGGTGCGCAACACCTCGTCCAGGTTATCGTTGGAGGCTCCCATATAAAACGAGTAATTAGCCAGCGAGGTTTGGGCGGCAATCTGGTATTTGTCTTCCAGCAATTCTTGCGTAAGCGTATTAGGCACGGTATTGGGCATCTCCATAAACGAAGTAATACCGCCGGCAACAGCCGCCCGCGATTCGGTATAAATATTTGCTTTATGCGTTAATCCTGGCTCACGAAAATGCACCTGGTCGTCAATACAGCCGGAGAAAAGGTGCAGGCCTTCGGCATTAATTACCTTGTCTGCGGGGGCGTCAATCTGCTTGTCAATGCGTTCAATAAAACCGTTTTTTACCAATACATCAGCAACAAACTGCTGGTTTTCGTTAACTACAGTGGCAGATTTTATCAGGATAGCACTCATGTCTGCAAAGATAGGAGAAAGTCGGGAAAGTTGGAAAATACCGAAAGTTGGTAAAGTCGGAAAAGTCAGTACAGTTGGCAAATCTTTGGAATTCTGACGGCCAACGGCCTGCTACAAACTACCAACTCACTTCCCTCCCCAATAATAATTCAATCCTAAAAATAGGTTATTATCCAGCCCGGCAGTTATGGTGTGGTTTTTGGTCTGATAGTCTAAACTGTAACCAATATTACCAAAGCCTAAAGTTACACCCAGCTTCTTTGTCGGGAAAAAAACAAAATTAGGCGATGCGCCAATGGCAAAGGTGCCATTGTTAAGGTTGGCGGTGTTATTTAAGGTAGTAAAACCAATTTGCGGAAAAAAACCAAACTTTTCCGTAATCATACAATAATACCGCAAATCAAGACCTACACCTATAACGTTGGTGCTGTAAACGTCGGTTTTTACATAATTATCGGTTGTATTAAGGTACGAATAATAATATGACGACTCAGTACCAGATCCATGCGAGTAGGACCCCTGTATGCCTATAGATAGTTTATTGCTTAAAAAAAAGCCAAACTCGGGGCTCATGGTAAAAGTACTCACCTTGGTAACATAATAATTGGTATAGCCGGATGCGTAGCTATAAGTATTTTCGGACCCATAGCTGTTATAACTATAATTCATGCTGCCGCCGATGTAAAATTTGCCGCTACCTGTTTGTGCCGATGCCGCACCGCAAAAAAACAGGAATATTAAGGATAGGAGTAAGGTGTGTTTCATGAAATTGATTTTTGTGCAAATTAGTTGAATTGGTTGGTAAATTAATAAAGCGTGGATAAATTGCTTGTTTGTATAGATGGATGTGGCTTTTAAGGTTCTAATTTTATCGCAAGTCGGGTTTGGGCGGCCCAAACGGTCGGTAATCATTGCACTTGCATCGCTTATTTAGGGATGTTTATGACTTGTCGCTTCCAGGGCAGCCACAAGCGCGGCCCTACAGGTTTCAGATAATTGTATCGGAGCCTGGCAAAAAGCGACGGCAAACAATCTCCGTTTTTCCAGACTTTCCGGACTTTGCCAACTGCTTCAAAAACCTTTCGCCTTTAGCCTTTTACCTTTCGCCTCAAAAAACCGTACCTTTGCCCCATGTCCGTAACTTTCGAAGATTTTAATTTTAACCGGCAAATTTTAAATGCCATTGCCGATGCCGGTTATACCGAAGCTACGCCCATACAGCAAAAAGCTATTCCGCCTATTTTAAACGGACAGGATGTAATGGGCATTGCCCAAACAGGTACCGGTAAAACGGCTGCTTACGTACTGCCCATTATCATGAGGCTTAAGTACGCGCAAGGCGACCATGCCCGCGCCCTCATCATTTCGCCCACGCGCGAATTGGCCATGCAAATTGAGGAAAATGTAAAAACTTTCGCCGCCAATACCGATTTACGGGTGGTGGTGGTGTACGGCGGCCTTGGCCCTAAAACACAAATTGAGCAGATTAACAAAGGTGTTGATATTATTGTAGCCACGCCCGGCCGGTTTATGGATATTTACCTGGCTGGCCACATCGTTACCAAAACGCTGCAAGTGCTGGTGTTAGACGAAGCTGATAAGATGATGGATATGGGCTTTATGCCGCAAATTAACCGGATTTTAGAGGTAGTGCCAGTAAAACGCCAGAATCTGTTGTTTTCGGCAACCATGTCTGACAAGATACACGAGTTGAGTAATAACTTTTTGGAATTTCCAACAGTAATCGAAATAACACCACAAGCTACCCCGGCGCAAACTGTGGACCAACAATTGTATTTTGTACCCAATGTTAAAACCAAAATCAACCTGCTTAAAAAGCTGCTTGATAAGGAAGACGACATAAAAAAACTGATGATCTTCTGTAAAACCCGTTTGGCCGCCGAAGATGTGTACAAGTTTTTATTACGCAAATTTGGCGAAGCTGAGGTAAAGGTTTTACACGCCAATAAAGGGCAAAACACCCGCATCAATGCCATAAATGCCTTTAAAGCCGATGAAGTAAAGATATTGGTAGCTACCGATGTGGCATCGCGGGGCATAGATGTGAGCGATGTGAGTCACGTAATAAACTTCGATGTGCCGGTTGTAATTGAGGATTACGTACACCGCATTGGCAGAACCGGCAGGGCTTACCAAAAGGGAGTGGCGGTTACGTTTTGTAACCCGGCCGAAGAATACTATATCCGCAAGGTAGAAAAACTGATAAGGCAAAGTATTCCGGTGTATGCCATGCCTGATGATGTTTTTGTTGAGGCCACACCGTACGATGAAAAGCAGGACCAGGACAGAGAGATAGACATGCAAAAGCGCCGCGACGATCCGGAGTTTAAGGGCGCGTTTCATGAAAAGAAAACCCTTAACCAGCGGAAGAAGTTTGATGCGGCTAAGGCAAAAGCTACCGGCAATCAGAAGCAAAAAAGAACAAAATCACCAAAGGAATATAGGAAGAAACGTTAAATATATACAACAACCACCGATGTCATTTTGAACGAAGTGAGAAATCTTATACGACTGGCATAATCGCCATACATAGTTCGCTGCGCGTGGCGTATAAGATTTCTCCCCCGTACCTCGGTCGAAATGACATGATTTTTATTGATCATGAAATTCAGATTAACCCCATTAAACTTTGCCTCGGCATTTTTACTGTTTGTAGCCGTTTACAGCTGGATATACGGCGTTAAAATATCCGGACACCAATTTAAACAGATGAGTGGCGCCATCGGTTGGATATTTTTACTGTTTGCAGTTGTAGTGTCATTTATGGATATCATGTTCCGTAATTTCTTCCCCGAGACCAAAAAAATATGGATTGTAGAGCTAAGCTTTATAACTTTGGCGGCTATTCTGCTTTTGATAGTAAAATAGCTTTTAATACCCTTTGTTATTTTACCACAAAGGACACAACGGTTTCACAAAGGACACAAAGAAAAAAACTTGGTGTTCTCTGGCTTTCTCTCTTTGTGCCTTCTGCGGTTAAATCAACAAGCAATAATATCGCAAATTAATAACGAATATATTTTTAATGAAAACCGCTGAAATTAAGCTAACGATACAACTCGACGATAATAATGTTCCCGAAAACATCCTTTGGGAATCAACTGATGCTCAAAACAAGGAGGCCCTTCCTGTAAAATCAATGATGCTGGCCCTGTGGGATCAAAGTTATAAAAATACCCTCCGTATTGATTTGTGGACGAAAGATATGCCCGTAGATGAAATGAAACGTTTCTTTTACGAAACCTTGCAAACCATGGGCGATAGCTTTTTGCGCGCCACCGGCGAAACCAATATCGTAGAAGACCTGCGCGACTATTGCGCACACTTTGCCGATAAAATGGAGATAAAAGAGAAATGAGTTAGTTGATTGAGCTTAATAAGTTGGATTAAGTTGATTAGGTTTGTTGAGTTGAGCAAACAATTCAAAGTTTTGTTTGTTGCCCGGGTTAAAGATTTTTCAAAGTCATAACTTTTTAACAACTTTATCGGCACAATCCAACTTAATGATCAAACCAAACTCAACCAACTTAATCGAACTTAATCAACCTATACATTAATGTTCAAATTCTCCTTTCGTCAACAGGTACTGGCAGGTTTTGTAGTATCGGTAATATTGGTATTTATCGTCGGGATTTTATCCTATAAAAGCATTCACCAGTTGGAAAGTGATTCCAACATGGTGGAGCATACACAAAAGGTTATCAAAACATCAACGCATTTGCTGCAATTGATGATAGATGCCGAAACAGGCATGCGCGGTTATATAGCCACAGGCAAACCTGTCTTCTTAGACCCTTATCATGCCGCACTTCCCTCTATCCATGCTGATGTTATGGCGCTTGGGGGCCTTATTGCAGATAATCAGGTACAGATAAAAAGAGTGGATAGCCTTAAACAATTTGTGGATGCGCAGCTAAACATCCTTAAAACAAATATTGATACCCTACCCATAAAAGGACTTGCCTATATGGTTGACCGTAATACACTGCTTAAGGGTAAGCATACTATGGACGAAATACGCGTACTGGTTGATAATATGCGCGATACAGAAAATAAGTTATTGAGTATTCGAAAGGTGAGTTCCGAAGAGGCATCGTCAAGAGCAATTCAAATAATTATTGTCGGTTCGTTCGTTTTTTTGGCTATTATTATTTTGTTGTTTTTTTATATACAGGAAACATTTGAAAAACAAAAGCGAATTGAGAGTGAAATAAAAGTAACGAATACCGAACTGGAAAAGGTATTGGCCGAAAATAAAACCCAAAACTGGCTGCTCACCGGCGCGGGTATACTCAACGAAAAAATGCAGGGCCAGCAAAGCGAAAAAGAGCTGGCGGGAAATATCCTGGGCGAAATTTGCAATTATACTAAAGCACTAACCGGTACCATTTATTTGTACGATGAGAATGCCGAAAGCCTGGGTCTGTATGCGTCGTACGCTTTTAATGACCCCACAGCGCTAAAAACCATTATCAAACTAAACGATGGCTGGATAGGACAGGTGGCAAAAGATAAAAAAGCAGCCGTTGTAAAAGGTAAATTGAATGACAGGCTGGAATTGGGTTCGTCACTGATTCAGCAAAACCTGCTGGAAAGCCTGATTGTCCCCTTCTTTTTTGATAGGAGTCTGAAAGGCGTTATAGAAGTTGCCTACGCAGATAGTTTGGACGAAAACTGCCGTAACTATATTTTGTCGGTTATGGAAGATGTGGGCATAGCGATCAACACTGCCCAGGCGCGCACCATAATGCATAACCTGCTGTTACAAGTGCAACAGCAAACCGAAGAACTGGAAGCACAACAGGAAGAAATGCGCCTTACCAACGAAGAGTTGCTAAGTAAGACCGAAATGCTGCAGGATTCGGAAGAGGAGTTGCGGAGCCAGCAGGAAGAGCTGCGTACCATTAATGCCGAACTGGAAGAAAAAGCCAATTTGCTGGAAGAAAAGAACTACGATATTGAGTTGGCCCGGCAGGCCATTGACCTTAAAGTACAGGAACTGGAAACTACGGGAAAATATAAATCGGAGTTTTTGGCTAACATGAGCCACGAGTTACGTACCCCGCTAAACAGTATATTGGTATTGGCCCAGGTGCTTAAAGAAAATCGGCCGGCCAATTTGTCAGACGATCAGATAAAATATGCCGGTGTAATCTTTAACGCCGGCAATGATTTGCTCACGCTGATTAACGACATTCTCGACCTGTCGAAAATTGAATCGGGTAAGCTGGATATGCAAATTGAACCAGTGAAAATTGCCGACATACTGCATGACATGGAAATGCTGTTTGGCGGTATTGCAGCGGGTAAAAATATCAAATACGTTATTACTACTGATAAAAACCTGCCGGTAAATTTGTTTACCGATAAGATGAGAATTGAGCAGGTTTTGAAAAACCTGCTATCCAACGCATTTAAGTTTACTCCGGATGATGGCAGGGTGTCTATTAACGTAGTGCAAGGCGCAGACGATGAAACGGTTGAATTCCGCATAAAGGATACGGGTATCGGCATTCCGGAAGATAAGCAGCAGGTAATATTCGAGGCATTTCAGCAGGCTGATGGTTCAACCAGTCGCAAATACGGCGGGACAGGACTGGGACTATCCATCAGTCGCGAACTGGTAATTTTGCTTGGCGGTAAAATTAACCTCAGTAGCGAACCGGGCAAGGGCAGCGAATTTGTTTTAACAGTTCCGCATGAATTAATTTTAGCCCAGCCTGTAAATGAACCAATGGCTACAGCCGAAACATTTAAAGCCAACAGAACATTTTTAACTCCTGCAAAACAAATAACCATTAAGAACAACCGGGAACCTTTAGTAATAATTGTAGAAGACGACCGTAATTTTGCCGATATACTGCACACCTATTCGCACGATCATGGTTATAAATCAATAATCGTTAACGATGGTGCAAATGCCTTAGAAATAATTAAGGAGCATCAGCCCGATGCGGTGATACTGGATATAATGTTGCCAGGCAAGGATGGCTGGCAAATATTAAAGGAGCTGAAACATACGCCGGAAACAGCGCATATTCCGGTACACCTGATGTCGGCCGGCGAGGCGGCAGCTAACAGGGTGCAGCGCGAAGGCGCCATCAGTTTCCTTAAAAAGCCCATTGACGCAGGTTCAATAGATAAATTGTTTGGCGATATTATGCTGCAAAGCGGCACCCAATTTAAACAGATATTATTAGTTGAGGATAACCATACGCAAAGCCATGCCCTTAACGAATTGATGCAAAACAAAGGCATCAAGGTTGATCAGGCTTTTGACGGCGAAACAGCCTTCAAATTGCTGCAGGAGAACGACTACCAATGTGTAATTTTAGATTTAAACCTCCCCGATATTTCCGGCATCGATTTACTGGATAAAATAAAGGCATTGGACAAGTTTAAGTCACTCCCGGTAATTATCAATACGGCTATGGAACTGGATAAAAACTCGGTAAGCCGGCTGATGCAATATGCCAACGCCATGGTAATAAAAACCAATAAATCGGCCGACAGGCTGATTGACGAGGTGAATTTATTTTTAAACAAAATCAGCGAAACAGCTAACAAGCAAAAAGGTTTAGGAATTACATCAAAAGTAAAAATGAACACAAAAAGCAAAGAAGCAATAAAAGGGAAAAAGGTGCTGATAGTTGACGATGATATGCGCAATATTTTTGCCTTAAGCAGCGCCTTACAAAATTACGAGATAATTGTTGAGACCGCGTATGACGGTCAGGATGCTATTAATAAGCTGGAAGAAGTTTCGGGTATTGACCTGGTGCTGATGGATATTATGATGCCAGTAATGGATGGCTACGAGGCCATGCGCCAAATACGCAAACAAAGCAAATGGACCAAGCTACCTATAATAGCCTTAACTGCCAAAGCCATGATGGACGACCGTGAAAAATGTATAACCGCAGGCGCCAACGATTATATTACCAAACCTGTGGATATGGACAGGCTAATTTCGCTGATGCAGCTTTGGCTGGAGGCGTGAACGGGCCGCAGGGGCCGCCTTTTTGAATGATTTGGTTAAATATTTAACGGACGAATGCTGTTGGGCTGAATAGCAGTCAAAAAAAGTCACGAAATGGCGTAATTTAATAGGCGAAGGGAAACGCCCGTCGACGGATATGCCGGCCGATATTGGGCATTTTTTTTAATGCGCGATGTGCTTACCCCATCCAGACAGAGCATTTCGAAGGTGAAACCAATAAATAGCAAAATAATCTCAAATAAAAAGCCTCAGAGAGGCCGTGTGTTTGTAGAAAATTGCCACGTCTAATGTTAGGCTACAGCGGAGCCACCTGTTGAACACTATGCAAGCTTTGACTCCGCAGTGTTTTTTTAAGACATAAACAAGCGAGGCGCCATGATGTGCTCTTTTTTACTCCACCTTATACCGACACACCTGCCTGCCAATATTGCCATTGCCATCAATGCCTTCAATAATTATGCGGTACGTTCCTTTGCTATCGGCGTTAAAATATTCAAACGCGGCAAGGCCATCTTTATCGGTGGCGATATTGGGGTTCCAATAAATGGTGGTGCGCAAATCGGCTATTTGTTTGTTGGTTTTTGGATAATCGTATTGAGGCGAATAAAATTCTCGGGCTTTGTAATAGCCTTTGGGTGAATAACTTATAATGTTTCGGTTCGAGCTTGCTTCCCAGTAGTTACCTTTTTTGGTATTAATTAGTATAAGGCCATTATGACCTTCGCTACCATAAACTGAACTAAATCCAACGGACTTCAAAACTTCCACACTTTCAACAATTTCGGGCGGAAGTGTATTTAACGTTTCTGCACTCATTGTAATGCCGTCAACCTTAATTAGCATTGCGTGCGGCATACCATCATTTCCGAACATAGCCGGAAAATAAACCATTTTATCATCGTCCCATAAAAAAAATACCGACCGCAACTTTCCCATCAGGCAGGTTGCAATATTCATACAAGCTCCCGACAAATCCTTTGTTAATAGTACCTGGTCAGCATTTCCCGGCCCGTTTAAATTAGATGAATTTGGCAACGGTTTTTCAGCCTTTATCGTTACCTCTTTCAATTGTTTTATATGATTGCCTATACCATATTTAACCTGCTCATCGTACGTTTTTTTGCTGTTAGCTAAGTAGGCCGACAGAATAGTATCCTTGTTGCCACGTTCTTCAGCTATCCGGTATTTTTGAGTTATTGGTGCAACGCCCCCACTATCCAATTCAAGTTCAACGTTTTTCTTTTTTGATTGCACCACAAACTTTGTACTATCTGCAAACTGAAGATTTTTAAATGCAAAATAGCCCTTGTCGTCCGATACAGTATCCTCCATAAAAAAACCGTTGGACGAACTCAATACTGATATCTTGCCCTTTGCTATGGGTTTACCACCTGGTGTTTTCAAATAACCTGCTATTTGTAACGAGTTTTCCGGTTGATAAACAACAGAGGTAAAGTTACCGGTTAATATTTGTTTCCAAACAAAGCGGTGGTATCCCTGTGTAAGCATCAGCACATCTAAATCTTCGTTGGCTTGCTCATTCGCTGTAAAATAATAATTCGGTTTTTCTACAAAACCTTTTATGTCTGACGTTAACAACAAGCTCGAAAATATGGTACTGGCATCCGCCTCGTCTTCGGGCACTTTTGTTTCGTCGGTTACCGCTACCGAAAAGTTGCCTAAAGCAGGCTTGCCTTCTGAATTTTTCGCAGTAAGGTTAATTTTTATTTTTTGCCTTGCGGCCACACCGTCTACAGGTGCAGCTACCGATAGGTTCAACTCATCGTGGTTTTTAATAAACACCAGGCGTTCATTTAAAGGCTCCCCACCCGGCGAAAACAAAGTGAACTGTACAATGCCCGAAGGGAATTTGCTTTTAGGGATAATTGAGCTAAAAGCCGACTTTGATGATTTGCTTTTGGCGGCATAATATACTTCGCCGCCGCTTTGTGCTACCAGGCTTATTTCACTTATCCCGGTTTCGCCCGCAAAGCCGGGGCTGCCTGCTACTTTTACTTCGAGGTATAAGGGGTCTGTGTTATCTACCGACAAAACATAGCCTTTAAGCAAAGGCTTTGGCAGTTCGATGCTTTTTTCGGAGCCATCGGCATAAGCAACCAGCGCCTTGTAGATTCTGCCGTTAATGGGTAGTAAATTAAATACACCCATACCCAAATGGCGGCTGCTAAACCGTGCAACCTCCTGGTTTTGGTCGTCGGTAATAATTCCCGAAATCTCTTTGCCCAAGCCATCTTCGCCAACTGCTTTGAAGGCAACTTTTGAATTGATTCCATAAACCAAATTGCCACTTTCCGGTAAGAACTGAACATCGGTTTTAGCCGATTGAGGTAACATTGTTGCCAATTGCTTAGCAGCAGGTTTTACAGGTTTACGTGTATTATTAATAGTTAAAGCCGGTAATATAGCGTTGCCAATTTTTATTAGTTGATCATAAAAATATTCGCTGCCTGCATTTCGCATCCAGTTGGTATATGCCCTTATGTGGTAGTTTCCGGCTTTGATCGTGTCGGATATTTTAAAATCACCCCAGGTAAGGCCGCCCGCTAAGGGCAGTTTAACATATTGCTGAACCAAACTTTTTGGGTTGACGAGCTCAACGGTTACAACACCGCTTATACCCGATAGTATATGCTTGCTGCCTGCGGTAACATAGGTTTTAAACCAAATGTCTTCGCCTGCTGCGTAATAAGGCTTGTCCAATTGCAAATACACCTTTTCAACGGGGTTCGCCGCCGAATTATTTTTTAGTGAATTAATTGCGCGCGATAAAACGGTAGTGTCATTTTGGGCAAATAGCGATAGGCTTGCTAAAATCAAGCAAACAGTGCATACGCAAAATTTAACTTTCATAGTTTAGGAATTGGTGAAGCAATTTATAAAATCAATTGCTAACATGCAAATGCTTTTTAAACAGCTATTTACAGCAAATGCAATTAAAAGTAAAATATAACTTGTGCTGTACCTCAAATGTCTCCTCTATTAAAACAATCGGGTAAAATGCGAGGCAAATTTTTTATCAGGATAGCACCAATTTCGGCTAAAACCTTTATTTTTTGGCCTTGTCCCGTCGGCTTTAGCCAACGGCAATGAAGGAATAATGTTCTTTGTTACGACTTTTATCTAATAAACCATTACCGATGAACCAATCAGTCGCGCCACAGATAAGGGAACAACAACATTGAAGTAGCAATAACAATAGCATTAATAGCCAACAGCACACCCATATTACTATAACTAAGGCTGCGCTCCAAACCATCCATGGCATTTTTGCTGATGCGGATAAGCAGCAAAATAACAGGGATAATTACCGGGAAACTTAAAATGGCCATCAGTGTGCCATTGTTGCCGGCTTTGCTGGCTATTGCGGATATCATGGTAAAAACGGTAGAAAAACTGATACTGCCCAGCAGTACTGCTAAAAAATAAAAGAGTAAATCGCCGACTGTGTTAGTGAAGAAAACCTGGTAAACCAGTAAAGCCAGCACGCTTAGCAACGACATGAGCATGATATTGTAAATGGTTTTTGAAAGGATAATAGCCTGCGGACTGGCGATGGAATAATAATACAGCAACCGGGCTTTGCTTTCCTGCATAAAGCTTTTGGCTATGGCGTTTACTGAAGCAAACAGCATGATGATCCAAAATAAAACGTTCCACACCACAGGATAACCGTTGCTATGATCGAACCCCGGATTTAAATTAAAAGAGATATAACAGATAAATACCGTTGACACCACATAAAGCAACACCCCGTTAAAGGCGTATTTTGAGCGCCATTCCAGCATTATTTCTTTTTTAAGAAGCTCCCATGTTTGGTTTACCAATTGCATGGGGCAAATATAATGAATGTCATTGGTCAATCGCTTCGCTGTCATTAAGTCATTGTATGGTTGTAGCAGGGCATTTATCATCCTGGAGCGGAGCGAAGAACCTTCTCAGCCGTGCAATAACCAATATGCATAGTTAGCCATGTATGTCGCAAAAGATTCTTCGCTTCGTTCCCAGAATGACAAAAGGAAGAAATATCTATCTTTGTTTAACCATTAAATTAATTCAACTTAATCAACTACTCGCCAGCAAAATGCCCACCATCTACCACCAAACACCATTAGGCATTACCCGGATCACTGAGGAGGATGGGTTTATTACCTCTGTTTACATGCTTGATGAGGACCTTGAACCTACGCCCGCCACTACGCCCTTGTTAAAAGAGACGGTTAAGCAACTGGATGAATATTTTGCCGGAGAAAGGAAAGAGTTTGATTTACCGGTTAAACAACAGGGCACCCCATTTCAGCAGCAGGTTTGGGATGAATTATCAAAAATCGGTTATGGCGACACCATTAGCTATGGGCAACAATCAAAACTGATGAATAATCCATTGGGAATAAGGGCCATTGCATCGGCCAATGGCAAAAATCATTTGATAATAGTAGTGCCATGCCACCGCGTTATTGGCGCTGACGGCAGTTTGACTGGTTTTGGCGCTGGTATATGGCGAAAAAAATGGTTATTGGAGCACGAAGCCCGCATAGCAGGCAAAGGGCAAACTAAGCTGGATCTTTAACCAGTTCGCCCCTTTTTAATAAACGCTGTATCTTTCTGTAAAGTTCGCGCGGCTGAAATGGTTTTGACAACACATCATTCATCCCTGAAAGCAGCGCTTCTTCCTGTTCGTAATCAAATGACGCTGCTGATAACGAGATAATGGGAACATCCCTTTTTGGCTCATCAAAAGTACTTCGTATAGCCTTGGCTGCCTGGTAACCGTTCATTTCGGGCATGTGGGTATCCATTAAAATCAAGTCGTAGTGGTTTATTTGCAGCTTTTCAATCGCCTTATAGCCGTTATCAACCATCTCCACTTCGATGTCCCAATCTTTCAGCATTTTCGATAACATAAACTGGTTAACCAGGTTATCTTCGGCCACCAGGATACTTACATTTTCAAATGGTTCCAGGGCTTTCTCTTTTATAAACGCAGCTTTCTCCTTTGGTTTTCCGGCAAGGGTGTACCAGTTTACAAAGCTAAAGCGGCTCCCTTTGCCTAAATGACTAATAACAGTAAGCTTACCTCCCTTTAACTCGACTAATTTTTTTACGATAGCGAGGCCTAAACCTGTACCCCCATATTTTGTCGCGGTGTCATCTTCCGCTTGCTCAAACGAATCAAAAATATGTGCAATCCTGTCATCGGGGATACCAATCCCGCTGTCTTCAACGGTAAATTTTAGTTGTACCTGGTCATCTATCTTTTCCAATAGCGATACCTGTAAGCGTACGTAACCACGTTCGGTAAATTTAATGGCGTTGCTTAGCAAATTCATTAATATTTGGTTTAGCCGCAACGAATCAACCATTAAATTTACAGGTACTCCGGCGTCTATTTCTAACAAAAACTCAATATTGTGTTCGTCTGCCTTAAATTTAAGTAAGCCATAAACCGCGCGTAACAGATCGTGCAGGTTATTTGCCGACCGGATAATGCTAAATTTGCCAGCTTCCATTTTCGAAATATCCAACACATCATTAATAACGCCTAATAATGACTGCGATGATACCTCCAGCAGATCAATCATACTCACCTGCTGTTCATTCAGTTGGGTTTTGCGCAACAGATTGGTTAAACCAATGATGCCGTTAACAGGCGTGCGCAATTCGTGGCTCATGTTGGCCAAAAAATTCTCTTTTATTTTCTTGCCGTACTCCGCCGTCTCCTTTTGCTTAATTAGCTGGTTTTGATAATTTTTTTGCAGCGAAATGTCACTAATATTTAAAAATATGGTTTCGTTTTGGCATGCCGCACGGCATTCGGCCCAAATAACGCCGCCATTTAAAGTGTTAAACTGAAATTCAAAAACAGAATTGCCCAAACAATCTGCCATAATCTCTGCTAATTTCTCCCTAAATGCCGGTCTGATATCCTCAGCACCCAAATTTATAATGCTTTTGCCGCGCAAATCGTCGGGCACGTAACCTAATATTTTTTCGACCGCAGGATTGATGCTTTTGATATGAAAATCTTTTGAATCGAGGGCGCAGATAATATCGGCCGAGTTTTTTACCACTATAGCATAATTCTGCAACTCGCTGTTTTTTTTCCGGATCTCGGCCTGATAACGGGCTAATTTGATAAACGAATCAATTTTGGCCGATGTTATATAAGGGTCGAGTGGTTTATACAGGTAATCAATAGCTCCTTTGTTAAAGCCTTTTAATGCATATTTTGGTTCTTTTGAAATTGCTGTCACAAAAATAATCATGATGTCCCTGGTTTGGGGATTCGATTTCATGATTTCAGCAAATTCAAAGCCATCCATCAGCGGCATCTGCACATCAACCAAAGCAATGGAAATATGGTTTTGCAGCGCCAATTTCAACGCCTCGTTGGGCGAAGTGGAAGAAAATATCCGAATATCGTTGCGGTCCAATAAAGCCTTCAGCGCCGTTATATTATCTTCTATATCATCAACTATAAGAATATTTATAGGGATCATCTAAGGTAAAAATAGTTACTTTTTCAGTAGGTCAAAAATCTCACTGCTCCTTAGTACGTAATCAACTGCAGAAATGTTTATCGCCGCATCAGGCATTTCGCGCATTTCTGCGTCTTCGGGATGTTGGGCTATGGTTAATGCGCCTGCGTTACGTAATTTTAACATCCCCTCGGCTCCATCCGGGTTAGCGCCCGAAAATAAAATGGCCGCACAACGATCATCATAAGCATCGGCAGCGCTCTCGAAAGTGACATCGATAGATGGCTTTGAGTACAATACAGCTTCTGATACATCAAGGCTAAAATAGCCATTTTTTTCAAGTAGTGTATGGTAATTGGCAGGGGCCAGATAGATGTTATTTTTTAAGATTTTTTCTTTGTCAGATATTTCTTTAAAAGGCATATTGCTGTTATCGGCAAACATCCGTTCAATCTCGCTTACAAAATTTCTTTTGCGATGGATGATAATGATTACCGTTTTGCCGAAGTCGGCGGGCAAGGTTTTTACTACGTTAAACAGCAGCTTAAATGAACCCGCAGAACCGCCAAGCAACAGCATTTCAGCGTTGCGCCAGCGGTTTATTATATCCATATCAAGAGCCAATTTTTTGGTAAATATTTTCTTTTTGGTTTACAGCTACAAACTTTCTTTTAAACAGATCAGACCGGATAGTTTCTTTACTACCCAAACACAGGAAGCCATGCGGACACAAACTGTTATAAAAAAGCTCCAATATGCGTTCCTGTAACTGCGTTTCAAAATAGATAAAAACGTTGCGGCAGGTAATCAATTGAAATTCGTTAAACCCTGTATCCGATATTAAATTATGAACGGAAAATAAGGTATTTAGTTTCAATTCGCTATGAATAGTAGCAGCATCGTACATGGTAGTAAAATGATCGGTTAATGATCCGTTGAGACCTGCAATCTGGTAATTTTCGGTATAGCTTTTGATGTTTCGAAAACTGTAGATCCCTTTCCGAGCTTCTTTTAGCACTACCGTATTAATATCAGTGCCATAAATAAACGATTTATCTTTTAGCCCCGCCTGCCGCATTAAAATAGCCAGCGAGTAAACCTCCTCGCCCGATGCACACCCTGCCGACCATATTTTTATATGCTGATAGGTAGAAAGATATGGCAACACCTGGCTGTTTAGCGCCTTGTAAAATGAAGGATCACGAAACATCTCGGTAACATTTACCGTAATTTCTTCTAAAAAATCCTGGAAAAAACCGGGGCTGTTTATCAAAGCCTGTTTTAAATCGTAGAAACTCAGTTTCTTTAACTGCATAATACGGGTAAGCCGCCTTTTTAGGGAGGCTTTGGTGTAATCAGAAAAATCAAAGCCATGTACCTTTTTCACCAGGTCAATCAGCTCGGCTATTTGTTCGGGGGTTAATCCCTGGTGGGTTACGTCCATATTTAGTACTGAGTCTTGGTCTGAAGTCTTGAGTTGGAAGTCTTCAGTCCGGAGAAAACGCAATATAGGTATTTTGGTTTTATTGAGAGATAAACAAACAGGAACCGAAAGGATGAAATCAGTAAGCAACGGGTGAAGTCCAGCGAAAGAAATTCATTAATGATGAGTAAAGTCCGCCGGATTCCGGATTTTCGGTTTCGAATTTAAAAGCTCCAACAACCCGGAGGTTACCCTTGTGAATGAAATTTTTACAAAAAAATCTTCCCGACTTTCTAACTTTCCCAACTTTCGGACTATTTTAGCATCTTTAAACTAATTTTTAATTAAACAAGATGCGGTTCCCCTGGCACATCCTTTTATTCATATTTTTTCCGTTTGCTGCATTTGCTCAATACGGCGTTATTACCGGCAAAGTACGCAATGCCGAAACTAAAAATCCGTTGTCCCGAGCCAGCGTTTTTTTGGGTAATTCGTCAGTAGGTACCATTAGCAGCGAAGACGGTTCGTTTACCCTAAACGACGTACGGCAAGGTCAATATACCCTGGTAGTTAGTATTTTAGGATATGAGCAGTATTCAAAAACCTTACTGGTGGGCACTGAGCCTATAAGGCTTGATATTGAATTAACCCCAAAACCGCTAATGCTGCGCGAAGTGGTCATTCAATCAAGCGCCGACTGGAAAAAAAATTACGAAGCTTTTAGGAAGGAGTTTATCGGTAGTGATGAAAATGCCAAGCAATGTTTTGTGATTAATCCGCATATCCTTAATATTACTTATAATCCAACAAAGCAGGTGTTACACGCCGATGCAGATGAATTTTTGATAGTCGAGAACAGGGCGCTGGGTTACCGGGTAAAATTTTTGTTAAACGATTTCAACGACGATAAAGTCGCAAATATTATATCGCACTCAGGTCAGCAAGTGTTTGAAGACCTGCCCGGGAGTGATGCACAAAAAAAGAAATGGCACCAAAAACGTGAGGAGGCTTACTATGGGTCGTCAATGCATTTTTATCGTTCATTGTTAGCGGATAAATTAACTGAGGAAGGTTTTCAAATATATAATTTCAGCCGCTACCTTAACCCGAAGCGACCACCCGACGAAGTAATAAAACAAAAGATAAGACAGTTTTATGACCAGCGTAGGCCCGATTCTCAAAAATACTACGTCGATTTGGCCAACATGTCCAAATATTACAACGAGAGTTTGATGAGACCTGCCTTAAACCAGTTTGAAGTACTCATTCAAACAGGTCAACCAGGGGTGTATGGAATGCATTTTATTAGAAATTACCTATACGTTGTATACACAAAGAAAACCGATGATACCTATGACCGGGACCTATACCGCCCGCTCGATTTTCCTAACTACGCCGTAAGTGTGCTTACTTTATTAAATGGCCCATACGTATTGTTCGATAAGAATGGTATTGAGATTGAAAACGCCCCATTGCATGAAGGGGCCTGGGCACGGAACCGGCTATCGGATATGCTACCGGTAAACTATGTGCCGGATGTTGTTAAGTAATGTCATTGGTCATTGGTCATTAGATTGTTAGTTGACTATTGCAAATTAATTTAATGACCAATGACCAATGACTAATGACAAAAACCTACCTTTGCCAAGCATGAAATTTATATATCAAACCTGGTGGAAAGTACTGGCTGTACTGATCATTTTATACACCTTAGTTGCCGGCTTTTTGCTGGATGTGCCCAAATTACCCATAATGCACGAAACCATCCGCAACGTTTATTTTCACGTACCTATGTGGATGGCCATGTTTACCGTTTTTACAATATCGGTTATTTACAGCGTTGCCTATTTAAACACAGGTAATGAGAAATACGATTTAATAGCCGTTGAGTGTGTTAACACTGGTACTTTTTTTTATGTGCTTGGGCTAATTACCGGCATGATGTGGGCAAAATATACCTGGGGCGCGTATTGGAGCAACGATCCCAAGCAGAACAGTGCTGCTATCGCCTTTTTGTTGTATTGTGCTTATGCTGTGTTGCGAAACTCTATAGACGAGGAGCAAAAACGGGCGAAAATATCTGCCATCTATAACATATTTGCTTTCCCGATAATGGTGGTGCTTATTATGGTTTTACCGCGAATGACGGATTCACTGCATCCCGGTAACGGTGGTAACCCTGCCTTCGGCAAACTGGATATGGACAACCACATGCGGATTGTGTTGTATCCGGCTTTTATAGCCTGGTGCCTGCTGGCAGTTTGGATTGCATCACTTAGATACCGTATCCGTTTAATTGAGTATAAAAGAAACGAAATAAATTAACATGAAGAAAATATTGCTTTTAGCACTTTTGCTGGCAGGTTGTATGGTTGCTTTTGCGCAGCAAAGCGGTGGCGTTGAAATGGCCGATACCATGCGTAGCGAGGGTAAAATATATGTGGTAATAGCCACTATTACCATTATTTTTGTTGGATTGGCCATCTATTTGTTTGCAATTGACCGCCGGTTAAAAAAAATCGAAAAGGAAAAGTAGTTCAAATATTTAGCCTATCGCGTTTAAACATGCATTTTAGTGTAATATTAAGCAGGTCGGATCAGTTAGTGGATAATAAATTTGCGATATTGATAAAAATTGTACCAAATTTGAGCACTTTTTTAACAATTTAATAATTATTCAAAATAGTTTATGGATACTAATATTTTGGTTGAAGATGAAGAGACCCACTTTTTTGGTGATGTGTGTAAGAATTTTGATTACGCTGCACAGTTCACTAATCATGAGGCAGGCTTATTAGACCAGATAAAATCGTGTAACAGCGTATACCGTTTCCGCTTCCCGATACGGCGCGCTCATGGCTTCGAAGTAATTGACGCATGGCGGGTTGAGCACTCGCAACATCAAAGCCCCACAAAAGGTGGCATCCGCTACAGCGAGATGGTTAATGAGGATGAGGTAATGGCCCTTGCCGCGTTAATGACCTACAAATGTGCCATTGTAAATGTACCTTTCGGCGGCGCAAAAGGCGGGATAAAAATCAATCCCAAAAACTATTCGCTGCAGGAGCTTGAAAATATAACCCGCCGTTATACGGTAGAGCTAATCAAAAAAAACTTTATTGGCCCCAGCATTGACGTGCCTGCTCCGGATTATGGATCGGGCGAGCGCGAGATGAGCTGGATTGCCGACACCTATGCCACCATGAACCCCGGCCAATTGGATGCCATGGGTTGCGTAACCGGGAAACCAATTGCGCTGCAAGGCATACAGGGCCGTAAAGAAGCTACCGGCAGGGGAGTGGCCATCGCCATCCGCGAATGCGTAAGCGTTGCCGAGGATATGAAACGGATTGGCCTTACAACTGGCTTATCGGGCAAGCGCGTAATTGTACAAGGCTTAGGTAATGTAGGCTATCATTCAGCAAAGTACCTGGCCGAGTTTGGCGCAATTGTAGTTGGATTATGCGAGTATGAAGGCGCAATTTATAACGAAGACGGGCTGGATGTGGATGCAGTTTTTCAGCATCGCAAAGCAACCGGATCAATTTTAGGTTATCCTGGTGCAAAACAGGAGTTTAAAAACTCTATGGAAGGACTGGAGCAGCCCTGCGATATTTTAGTACCGGCAGCACTTGAAAACCAGATAACAGAATTAAACGTACGCAGCTTACATGCAAAAATAATTGCTGAAGGCGCCAACGGCCCTACATCGCCCGGAGCAGAAGAAATTTTTTACGAAGGTGGCGGCATCATTATCCCCGATATGTATGCCAACGCCGGCGGTGTTACGGTTTCTTATTTCGAGTGGTTAAAAAACCTGTCGCACGTAGCATTTGGCCGTATGAACAGGCGTTTTGAAGAGAATACCAACCTTAACCTGGTAAATATGGTTGAAGGGTTAACCGGCGTGGCCCTAACACCCATGCAGCGGTCAACCATTATCAAAGGCGCATCCGAGCTGGAACTGGTAAATTCAGGTTTGGAAGATACCATGATCCGTTCATACCACGAGATCAGGGAAACCTTTAAGGCGACGCCTAAAATAGATACATTGCGCACCGCAGCTTTTGTAGGCGCTATCAACAAAATTGCCGGCTCGTACAAAACATTAGGTGTTTGGCCGTGATTTTTTTGTTGTTGTAGTGTTTTAAAGTTGAAATGTTTTAATTTATTGCATGGCCGAACAGGGGAACTGTTCGGCCATTTTGTTACGATGAAATATATTTGTCAGTCAGACATATAAGTTACATCAATTAACAAACTAAACTTGCTACTTTTATACGGACAAACGTGATGAAGCCAATTATATATCTGTTCGTATTATTTTTATTGATAAGTTTTGGTGCGCTGGGCCAAACCAGTACGCCAAATATTGGCTTTGAGGACGGTTCATTTAACCATTGGGAATGCTTTGTTGGCTTTATCGACTCGGCCGGGAATATTAATGTTACCTCTTCCGCCAATATTTACGACCGCCATACCATGATTGGCGCCGAGTCGGCAGGGATAACCGATCCTTATGGTAAATTTCCGGTGCTTTGCCCCAATGGCAGTAAACATTCTATCAGGTTAGGTAATTCTGATACTGCCAAACAGGCCGAACGGGTTACCTATACTTTCACGGTACCCAGCGAAAGCGCTTTCAGCATTATTTTTAATTACGCGGTTGTTTTACAGAACCCTAATCATCAGCCCTATCAGCAACCTAAATTTACCGCCAGGGTGTACGACATAAGCGATAGTAAATATATCGATTGTCCTTCCTTTAATTTTGTTGCCGGTACAAACCTGCCGGGATTTAAATTATCAAACGTGGTGGGAGCTCGCGGCGCGTCTATTTATTACAAAGATTGGTCAACCGCGACGGTAGACCTGCATTTGTTTGCCGGTAAAACCATGCGTATAGAGTTTACCACCAATGATTGCACAAAGGGGGCGCATTTTGGCTATGCTTACCTGGATGTAATTGAAAACACTGATACGCCCATCGCCGGCAATGCTTATTGCGCCGGGCAAAAATCAGTAACATTATATGCGCCAAACGGTTTTGCATCATACCAATGGTTTAACGGCGATCTGTCGCAACAAGTGGGCGTGGGGCAGAGTATCACCTTGTCGCCGCCACCGCCCGATTTAAGCAAGTTTGCTGTAAAAATTTTTCCGTATCCCGATTTGGGTTGTGTAGATACCCTGTACACGATAGTAAACCGTATTGATGAAGGGTTTAGATTAAATGTGATGGATACGGTACACGGCTGCACCGGCGAGGGGGCCGATCTTACTGCACCAGCCGTAACCGCGGGCAGCAGCGCCGGGATGACGCTTACTTATTTTAATGATGTTTTAGGCACCAGTCACTTATACAATCCCAACAAAATAACAACACCGGGCACTTATTATATCCAGGGAGTTAATAAAGAAGGCTGCATGAATATATTGCCTGTGCAGGTAGTAATTGGCCTGCCACCACTTGACGTATCCGACCCTGAGCCCATTACATTTCCGGCGGCAATTGATTTGTCAAAGACATTTACTCACCACCCCGGAGTTACTTATAGTTATTATAACGATGCTTCAACTTCATCGCCGGTGCAAAACTATACCAATATCCAATATTCGAACAAATTCTATATTAAAGCCGAAGATCTTTACGGATGCGACACTATGGCCCAGGTAAATGTGGTAGTAAACCCGCCGGCGCCTTATACAGTAACTGCCCCTACAGCATTTACCCCGAACAGCGATGGCATAAACGATCATTTTATAGTAACCTTAGCCGGTATAGCAAGCTTTCAATCGGTAAGGATATTTAACCGGTACGGCCAGTTGGTTTTTACCGCCAAATCGCCGGGCGAGTTTTGGGATGGTAATTTTAACGGACAAAAGCTGCCCGCAGGGACCTATTACTGGGTATTTGAGGGGATGGACGATTATTATAAGCGGAAATTCAGCAAGGCTGCCTACATAACACTATTACGATGAACCACAGAATTGTTGTTGTAACGATCCAGCTTTTATTAATTAGTACCAGCCTTTTTGCACAATCAGCGGCAGAAAGTTTTGAATCGGCGTTAATACCAAAAAAGGGTGGGGCAGTGGTTGTTTATTCGGGCGATAGTCATTCGTTTACAGTGGATATTATCTCTGATGATATAAAGCCCCTTGATCATCCGGGGATGGTAATCGTAGATAATAAAACGTTGCAATTTGTATGTATAGGTTATAAAGTAGTAAAGGAAAATGGCACTGCCGAAGAAATACAAAAAACGCAATTGCTAACTTATATGCAGTATGAGCTGGATTATGTTAAAAATGATGTAAATATGGATTACACAGACCTGCATAAGTATTGGGTAGTTATTAACGACAAAATTTTTCTTTTATGGTATTATAACATGCCTGCCGACAACAAATCGGTATTAAAACAAATTAACCTCTCCACCCTTTGCTTTACGCATGTCTTAAATTTAAACACTCCGTTTGTTAACGGCGATAATTTTGATGATGATAAGGGCTTATTATTAAAAGTTGCCCAAACGCTAAAGCAAAACAATTTTAAGATAAGCTTCGACGATCTATATAAAAAACTTAATCCTAAATGAACAAACTGGCCGTCAAGAAAAACGAAAACCGGCAGGCACTAAGGCGCGATAAAATTTTGGCATACATCAAGTTTGTTCTCTACGTTTTAGGCGCTGTTAGCAGTTTTTATACAGCGGTGCAATATGATTTTACGTTTATCAGCTTTTGGACAGTGCTATTAATTGCGGTACCCCCCGGATTGCTTACCGCGTTTATTTTATTAAAGAATTACAAGTCGTATTTTTATTCGGTTGCACTGTTCAGCTTTTTCTTTTCCGGGGCATTTTTTTTGATCAATAATTTTTCCAAAGAGCCATTTATTAAACTGAAACTACCGATTCTTAAAAAGATGGAAGGAGGGCGGGGCGGCCCGTATGTAACGATACAGTACGATGGATTCGACGAAACCATCGCTGTAAATGATGATGACGACAACCTGCAATTTAAACATGCATTGTATCTTAACCTAACTGTTAAAAAAGGAACGTTTGGCTACTATATTATCGAGGACAGAAAATTAGAATAAAAACCGCCGTAATAGCAATGGTTATAAACACAAATAAAAAAATATAGTAACCGATGATGAATTTCGCCAAACGGATGGAAAAGCTGGCTAAACGGAAGAACGACCGCATACAGTTTTTAAGAAAAAATAAAATTCAGACAACGATATATTTTGCGTCATTTATAATGATTTTTGTTGGCGCAATTTATAGTGGCAGGCAATATAATTTTACTTTTATCAGTTTTTGGACAGCGGTGTTAATCGGAACGATCCCGGGGGGAATTTCCGCGCTTATTTTGATACGAAAATTTAAATTTGGCGCCGCATTTATCATCTCGAACGCGCTTCTTTGTGGTATATTTTTCCTGATCAATGGATATTCAACAAACCGGGTTATAACGTTAAAACAACCAATTACGGAAAAGATAGTAGGCGGCCGAACTGGACCTTATGTAACGGTGCAATTTGACGGTATTGACAAAACTATTTCTGTGAACATTGATCCCAACTCCGCGCAATTTAAACATGCATTGTATCTTAACCTAACCGTTAAAAAAGGAACGTTTGGATATTATATTATTGAAGACAGAAAGTTGGAATAAATCCAAAAAGTAAAGTAAAAAGCGCCGGAAGTCTCCGTCTTTCGGACTTTACTGACTTTCCCGACTTTTCGGACTAAGAAGAACGATTCTAAATAAGATTAATGTCTTGTAATAAACATTATTAACTTTACGTTTTGTACTTTTGTAATCCGAAATACAGGAGGTAAACCGCTCATGAAAAAAAGTTCAATTTTAGGTTTGGTAACCATAGCGGTAGCTATTGCCGTTATTATCAGTCTTTACTCCAGCACCAGCACTTACGGTACGTTTAACGATGCCAAAAAAACAGAAAGTGAATTGCATGTAGTAGGTCACCTGGATAAAGACAAGGCTTTGTATTACGATGCCGCAAAAGATGCCAACTATTTTTCGTTTTATGTAAAAGACAATAAGGGCGAAGAATGTAAAGTAGTATATGGCGGCACCAAACCGCAGGATTTTGAAAAATCGGAGCAAATTGTTCTAACCGGCAAGATGGAGGGCACTGAATTTCATGCATCCACTATCCTGATGAAATGCCCTTCCAAGTACACCAAGGATCAAGTAGAAGTTACAGAGGCTAAAGCAAAATCGGCCAATTTATAAAATCATTTAATGGATAAAGTTTTTCAGGGCGAACATTTGTTACCCGGCCATATCGGGCAAATGTTTGTTATTCTCTCTTTCGGCGGGGCGCTGCTTTCAACTATAAGTTATTATTTTGCCACTACCAGCACCGATAAGCTGGATACCTCGTGGTTGCGCATGGGCCGCTGGGCTTTTTACATCAATAGCTTGTCTATTTTGGGTTTGGGCACTTGCCTTTTTTATGTAATTTACAATCACTATTTCGAATATCATTATGCCTGGGCATATACCTCACGTTCATTGCCGGTGTACTATATTGTATCCGGTTTTTGGAACGGACAGGAAGGCGGCTTTATGCTATGGACTTTCTGGCAAGCCGTTTTAGGTAATATCCTTATCCGCAAAGCGAAATCATGGGAGAAACCGGTGATGACCGTTATCGGCCTTTCGCAATTGTTTTTGGCTTCGATGTTGTTGGGTATCGAATTTTTTGGCGCCCGAATAGGCAGTTCGCCATTTTTGCTGTTACGTAATGCCGTTGAAGGTCCCATTTTCTCTCGCACCGATTATTTGAGTTTTATAAAAGACGGTCAGGGCATGAACCCGCTGCTGCAAAATTACTGGATGGTAATACACCCGCCAACCTTGTTTTTAGGTTTAGCATCAGTAGTAGTTCCGTTTGCTTATGCGATAGCTGGTTTATGGCAAAAGCGTTTTAAAGAATGGATAACTCCAGCTATCCCTTACACGTTGTTTGCCGGTATGATTTTGGGTATTGGCGTTATAATGGGTTCGCTTTGGGCTTATGAATCGCTCAACTTTGGCGGCTTTTGGGCCTGGGACCCGGTAGAGAATGGATCCATCTTCCCCTGGCTTACGCTGATAGGCGGCGTGCACGTGATGATTGTTTATAAAAATACAGGTCACTCATACTTTACCGCGACATTTTTAATATTGATGAGTTTTGTTATGGTGCTGTATATGTCTTTCCTGGCGCGCAGTGGTGTGCTCGGCGAAACTTCTGTACATGCCTTTACCGACTTAGGAATGTTTTGGCACCTGGTTGTTTTTATACTGGTATTTTTGGGTCTATCGTTATTCTTTTTAATTACGCGGTTTAAAGAAATGCCTATTACCAAAAAGGATGAGGATACCTATTCGCGCGAGTTTTGGATGTTTGTGGGCGCAATCTTTTTAGCTTTATCCTGCTTCCATTTGGTGCTGGTAACTTCTATACCCGTTTGGAACCGCATGTTTGGTACCAAAGTAGCGCCGCCGGTAGATTTGGTTGGCCACTATAACGTAATACAAGGTTCGTTTGCAATGGTGATAACGCTGCTTACCGGTATAACCCAGTTTTTAAAATATAAGAAGACAGATACCACCCGCTTTTTCATCACCACGTTGGTATACATTGGTGGGGCCGTACTAATAACGGCGCTTATTGTTTGGGGAACGGGCTTGTACAAGCTGAAGTTTGTCTTTATGATGGTGATGCTGGGCTCCATTTATTCGCTGCTGGTAAACGGCAAAGTGCTGGCCGATGCGTTGAAAGGTAAATTTAAACTGGCCGGGTCGGCCGTGGCCCATATTGGTTTCGGTTTGATGCTGGTTGGCGCACTGATAGCCGCCGGCACCCGCGAAGTGGTGTCAAAAAATGAAACAGGCAACATTAATATTGCAGGTTTTGATAAAAACACCGGCGCAGGTGATGCAAAGGAAAATGTCATGATCTACAAAAATCAACCCACCAAAATGGGTGATTATACGGTAACCTACATTGGCGACTCGACAGCGGAGCCCAACCACTACTATAAAGTTGATTACAAGCGTTTGGACGCCGCAGGTAAAATTACCGAAGAGTTTGTGTTAAAGCCTAACGTACAGATAAGCCGCGAAATGGGGCTAACGCCATCGCCTGATACCAAACATTATTTAACGCACGATTTGTACACGCATATTACTGCGTTACCACAGCCCAAAGCAGCAGCCCCGGCTGATGGCGGTGCACATGGCGAAGCAGATGACGATGCCGATTATGATGCACCTATTGCCCACGAAGTGGCGGTAGGGGATACCATTCGATTCCGTGAAGGGTATATGATACTTAAATCGTTGAACAAGGAGGCACACGTACAGAACATACCTATTACTGCCGATGATATAGCTGTAGGTGCTAAACTGGAAGTCTTTTCGCACGAAAAAACCTACGAGGCCGAGCCTGTTTACATGATAAAAGACAAAAAGAGCGTTTTTGATTTTGACCGAAAGGTTGAAGATGCCGGATTGAAACTGCGTTTGTCAAAAATATTGCCCGATAAAGGCAAGGTAGAAATCACCGTTTACCAGCAGCCCCAAAACAAACGTCCGTGGATAGTAATGCGCGCGTTGGATTTTCCATACATCAACTTCCTGTGGGCTGGAACAGTCATTATGATTATTGGTTTTTTACTTTCGATCTTCCGCCGAAACAGCGAATTGAAAGTAGAATAGCCATTTTAAATGGACACGATAATCAGTCATCAGGAAAATATGCTCAATAATGGATTTACCGTTGTTGAGCATATATATTCTACTGATGAGCTTAAAGCCATTATTGAAACAATTAACCAGGCCGATCAATCAAGTTCCACTTTTCGCAAAACGAGCGATCTGTTTGCCATACGGCAATTTTTAAAAGAAGTACCCGGAGTTAAAGAACTCATTTTTACTAATAAGCTAACGGCTTTTATAAATGATCTGTTTGGAGTCGGCTATTTCGTAGTAAAATCCATTTATTTTGATAAACCCGAAAAATCAAACTGGTTTGTAGGCTGGCACCAGGATTTAACGATATCAGTCGACAAAAAAGTCAATTTATCAGGTTACGGTCCGTGGACGGCAAAGTTAAACCAGTTTGCGGTGCAGCCGCCGCTCGACCTCCTCCAAAACAATTTTACCATTCGTATTCATTTGGATGATACCAATGAAGGTAACGGGGCGTTGAAAGTGCTGGCCGGTTCGCACCTCAAAAACATCCGCAGGATGGAAAACGTGGATTTGGCAAATGAAAATGAAATCAGTTGCTGTGTGAACGCCGGTGGAGTGATGGTAATGCGGCCTTTGCTATTTCATGCTTCAAACCGTACCACCAACAGCCGAAAGCGCCGGGTGATTCATATTGAATTTAGTAAAGCTGATTTGCCGGATGGAGTTTGTTGGGCGGAAAAGGAAGGTTGCTAACACGTGGCTCCTCCGGAGCCTATTTTAGGGTGCGGCATTTTCTATAAACACGTGGCCTCTCTGAGGCCGGTTATTTGAGAGTGTTTGTTAGCAATTTATTTATTTGTTGGGCGGAAAAGGAAGGTTGCTAACACGTGGCTCCTCCGGAGCCTATTTTAGGGTGCGGCATTTTCTATAAACACGTGGCCTCTCTGAGGCCGGTTATTTGAGAGTGTTTGTTAGCAATTTATTTATTAAATCAAGTGACTACACCATTGGGCTGTAGTTACTGGCCCGATTACCTATAAATATATCATTTAGACATAATCCCTAATAAACAAACGGCCTCAGAGAGGCCGCGTGTTTATAGCAACCAACCACCACCAACATAGGCTCCGGAGGAGCCACGTGTTAAAAAACCAACAACCACCATGTCTACTCAAAAAAATCAAATAGATATTGCTCTTCAAATGGTATCTCAAATTTCTTTAATAAATTCAAATACTCCTGTTTGAATGTTTTTTTCTGATGGTGAACTTCCTGATTAAGAACATATTTGGCAACTGCATCAATATGCGAGTGGGAATAGGAAAAAACGCCATATCCATCTTGCCAGCTAAATTTACCGCGCATCCAATTTTTGCTGTTGATAAATTCGTTGCTTTCAACTTTAATTTGCTTTACAAAATCAGATATCAAAATGTTGGGCTTAAAGCCGACAAATAAATGTGCATGATCGGGCATGCAATTAACGGCCAGCAGTTTTGCTTTCCTTGCCTGTACCAGTGATGTTATATATTTATGCAATTCTTCCTTATGCTCCTTAGCAATTAAGCTTTGCCGGTTTTGAACTGCAAAAACAAATTGCAGGTAAATTTGTGAAAAGGTATTGGCCATAATTCTATTTAATTAAAAATTATTCTTGTTCTTTGGTTCCAAATTCAATTCCATGATTCTTGCTCTTTGGTCCCAAATTCAATTCCGATGCCCTCAAAAAAGCTCTTCATTAAATCGAATTTCTGATTACAGTAACTTCCCATGGTTATTCTGTCCGATTGCGATCTAAACTGCTTGCATTCAAAACATATCGCAAAATAATCAAAAACTTTACCATTACGGTCAATAAAAACTAAAGCGTTTCTGGGTGAATAGCATGTAGCGCCCGGAGGCCAAAAATGTGTTGGTTTGCGGGCCTTTGTGTTGTAAATAATGTTGGTGAGTTTGTTGATTTGTTTTTGGTTCAACTCCTTTAACTCTATCAATGAGGTATGATTTAATTTTCCGGAATCTATATGAAGGCCAGCACGGTATACTATTTCGGCAGGGAACTTTTTTGCCAACATAATTTTAATTTTAAAGATATCTGATCGGATTGTATCACCAATGCGCACTGTATCGCCTCTGTCAATATCGCCGTGGGGTCCTACATAAGGGAAAGAGACGGCCAGTATTTTTGCTGCTTTTAAAAACGGATACTTTTTAAGGCGTTGCGCAACTGTGTATCGGGTTGTAAGTGTACAATTGTTCTCAGCGTAATGATTTCGGAACCAATCCTCATAGCTTAGTAAAGCCTTTGGCCGAACGTGTATGTGTTTATACTTACCCGTATCTGTACCGAATTCGTAACTGCCATTTAAACTCGAACTGCCAGCTTTATGGAGTCCTATCAAAAACAACAGGCAAAGAGGTATCAGGATTATTTTTATCATAGTACAATAGGTGTTTACTCCCTCAAAAATGCCACAATCCTCGCATTCACCTTCTTCGCCTGCTCAATATGTGGCAAATGCCCTGCATCATCCACGGGAAAAAATTGACACTTTAAAACACTGCGTACCGAATCGCTATAGGCAAACGGTACGGTATGATCTTCCTTGCCCCATATTAATAGTACCTGTTTGTGCGTGCTGTTAAGTGCGGCATTGCTTTCCCGGCCTTTGTAATTATAATTATACCGGGTGGAAACCAAAGCGTGTCTAAAGCCTTTGTATTGCATTTGTAACCTGTATTTTTTAATCCAATCCGGGTGGCGTTGTGGGTATTTAAAATCGGCCAACTGTCCGCTGGCGCGTTCGTCGCCATGGGTTGCCTCGTAAAATGAGGTATAAAACTGCGGTGCAGATGGTGTCATGTTAGGGTACACCGGGTCAATTAATATTACTTTGCTAACCAAATCTGGGTGTATTGCGGTAAAATTGGTAGCTACGCCGCCGCCAAACGAAACCCCGGCCAGGCTTACTGGCGTTTTTAAATGCAGCTGATTGATGAGATCGAGGAGTTGGGTTTCATAAAAAGCCTGGGTGTAAACGGAATCTGGCCTGTCGGAAAAGCCGCGGCCATACATATCGTACCGTAAAACCCGGAAGCCCTGTTTAACCAATTCATTAAAGGTGCTGTCCCAAATAAAGTAAGGTACGCTGAAGCCATGTATTAATATAATTACTTTGCCTGTATCAGGGCCGGCTATTTGGTAATGGGTAACACCCTGGCTTAATTTAATGTATTGCCCGGATGTGCCTTTCCGTTCGGTATCGGTTAATGTTGTTTTTTCTTTATTGCCTTTAAAATATAAAACAGCTGCAAAAAGGCCGAAAAGCACGGCTAAAAATAAAATAGTATTGAAAATGATTTTGAGTATGCGCATGTTTTGAATTGAGTGAGAATAGGCTAAAATTAGTAGAAATATTTCAGATGGCCGTCTTTTTAACTGTAATTTGCACTATGCGTATCAGTATAATAGGTTCGGGCAACGTGGCTACCCATTTAGCGGCCGCGTTAAAAAATGCAGGGCATAGGTTAGTACAGGTTTATAGCAGGGATATACAAAACGCGGCCCTGCTGGCCTACCACGTTGGAGCCGAAGCAATTGATGATTTAAACCACGTCAGTTCGGAGACCGATTTGTTTGTGATTTCGGTAAAGGATGATGCTATACCTGCCGTCGCGCGAGAACTGGCATCGTACCATAAACTAACCGTCCATACCTCTGGAGCAGTTGACTTAGCTGCTTTAACTGATGTCAATCCGAAATCTGGTGTTTTTTATCCTTTACAGACCCTCAGCAAAAATAAAGAGGTTGATTTTTTAACCGTTCCGCTTTGTATTGAGGGGGCGGATGAAGAGATAACCACTACGCTGCTACAACTGGCACAAACCATCAGCAATAATGTTTACCGGGTAAATTCCGAACAGCGAAAGATATTGCACCTGGCGGCTGTTTTTGCCTGTAATTTCCCTAATTACCTGTATGGGGTTGCCCAAAAACTGTTGGGGGCTAATAATATGGGTTTTGAAATGCTGCGCCCTTTAATTTTAGAGACCGCACAGAAAGTGCAGGAACGTTTGCCGGCTGAGGTACAAACTGGCCCTGCTGTACGGAAAGACGAAAACACAATGGCCGCTCATCTGCAAATGCTAAACGGCGAGCCCGATTTTGAGCAACTTTACAAATTGTTAAGTCAGGGTATTATCAAAAACGATATTGCACAACACGGGCATAAGTAATTTTGTTACTTTTGCTGAGATGGACATTTATAAAGTTAAATTAAACTTTGAGGCGAAAGGCCTTGCCAGCGTTGAACTGCCGATTGCCGAAGGTGAATCGGTGTTAGACGTATGCCTGGAGAACGGCATTGAACTGCAGCACAATTGCGGTGGCGTATGCGGATGCAGCACATGCCACGTTTATGTAAATAAGGGGATGGATAACATCCAGGAAATATCAGATAAGGAAGAAGATTTTATCGACCGTGCTGTAAACCCGCGCATTAATTCGCGGCTGGGTTGCCAGTGTATATTAATTGATGGCGATATAGAAATCACGTTGCCCGATCAATCGCAGTTTTTAGGCCACTAGTTGGAAATTGCGGTGATTTTTAGAACTGATTACTGTGATTTTTATTTGGGGGGATGACTGTGATTTAAAATGAATGCACCAATTTTTTTTGATTTAAGCGTATTATAAATATTTGTGGTTTACTTGATTGAAATTTGATTCCAGATGTAATCGCTGTAATCAAAAAATAATCACTGTAATCCCAAAAAAATAAAGACATGACAGATAATAAATTTAGCCTGCCTATTCACTGGAAGGATCACGAAGACATTGCAATTGAGCTTTACGAAAAGTTTGGCGACGATTTTGATGAATCGAAAATATACCGTATCCGCTTTACCGATTTGTTAGAGTGGATACTGACGCTCCCTAACTTTGCCGGTACCCGCGAAGAATCAAACGAAGGTCACCTTGAACAAATCCAATCGGCCTGGGTTTACGAATGGCGGGATAATCAGTAGTTTTCAGTGGGCATTTTCCAGTTGGCAGGTTTGATAAAAAAGAATCGACGTTTTTAATCACTGCAATCGCTTTTAAAATCACTGCAATCCAAAAAAATAATCACTGAAATCATTTTTTAAATCGGTGTAATCCCCAAAAAATGGAATCATACCTTAATAAACTAAAAGATATAACCACATTTATTTTTGATGTAGACGGTGTGCTTACCGATGGCTCAGTTTCTGTAGCAGAAAATGGTGAACAAACCCGTTCCTTTAATATAAAAGACGGTTACGCGCTGCAACTGGCGGTTAAGTGTGGTTATAATGTTTGCGCTGTTTCGGGCAGCCGCTCCAAAAGTGCGCTTTACCGACTAAACAGCCTGGGAGTAAAGGATGTTTATATGGGCATTCATACCAAAATAGAAAAGGTTAAAATTTATTTGGAGGAACGGAGCATCATTTTTAGTAATGTGTTATACATGGGCGATGACATCCCGGAATTGGAAGTAATGAAAATTGTAGGCTTGCCGGTTTGCCCGGCTGATGCTGTGGAAGAAATAAAAGCCGTAAGCATGTATGTTTCGCCATTAGCCGGAGGCAAAGGCTGTGCCCGTGATATAATTGAAAAAGTGCTGAAAGTACAAGGTAAATGGCTAAACGAAGAGGCGTATAGCTGGTAGTTCATGGGGAATGGTTCATGGCAGAAGAAGGCCCACAACTGATGGGTCATAGACCATAACAAAATTGTATTTTCGTGACAACTCGCTTTTAATAATTTACCATTTTTTCTATGGACTATCGACCATGATCGATGGACTTTTTACCATGAACCATCAACTATGAACCATGAACTTCCGCCACTAATCCTCGCATCCAAATCGCCACGCAGGCAGGAACTGCTTCGGCTGATGGACATTGAATTTCGTATTGTTTTAAAGGATGTTGACGAATCGTACCCGGATGATTTGCAACCCGAAGCAGTGGCGCTTTATATTGCTGAAAAAAAGGCTCGTGCCTTTGACGAAACCGTTGGCGATGAAATTGTGCTCACTGCCGATACTATTGTATGTATTGATAACTTGATATTAGGCAAACCCGAATCGGCTGCCCATGCGGTTGAAATGTTGCAATTGCTTTCGGGCAGGATGCACCGCGTAATTACCGGGGTATGTTTGTTGCATAAACATCAGTACCATTCGTTTTACGATATTTCGGAAGTGTATTTTGGTAAGCTAAGCGATGAGGAAATTGTTAACTACGTTGAAAAATACCAGCCAATGGATAAAGCCGGTTCTTATGGTATTCAGGAGCGCATTGGTTTGATTGGTATTGAGAGGATAAATGGTTCGTACACCAACGTAGTTGGGTTGCCTACCGAAAAATTATACAGAGAGTTGGCCAAACTGAACCGGGATTAAGCGGATTAGTGGATTTCCGGGATTTAAAATCCGAAAAATCCCATTAATTTGTCTAATCCCGGTTCTGGTATTATTTAACCTCCATCGTGTTATTCTTCCTGTTCATATCCGGCAAAGCGGCGTCCGGGTCAACGGTTACGCTTTCAGCTTCGGTGGTTGTAGGGATTACGAGCGTTATGCCTTTATTTTGCAGCCAGGTCTCCACCGGTAATTGGATGCGTTTTTTGCTACCGTCTTTTAATTTTACTTCAACAGCAAAAGGCATGGCCATTTGTTCCTTATTAGCAACCGTTACGCGGATGCCTTTTTTAGGGTCGTTATCTACATATTTGGCATCAATAATAGCTAAATCAAGCGCGTAGTTATTGTAAAACCAGCCTTTCCAAAACCACGATAAATCTTCGCCGCCTCCATTGTCCATTGAGCGGAAAAAGTCATCAGGCTGCGGGTGTTTATAGGCCCATTTGTGAATATAGTTGCGGAAAGCATAGTCAAATCTGTCCGGTCCTAAAATCTGCTCCCGCAATAGCACTAAACCGAATGCAGGTTTAAAATAAGTAAGCGGATGACGGTACTTTTCGGGTATGGCATCGGCAGCTGTCATGATGCTGGGCGCTTTGGGGTCGATGATCACCTTTACAATTTCATCAGCCGGGTTACCGCCTCCGGGTGCATATTCGCCATCACGCTTTGGCGCAAACTCGCCGTGGTTAAAATTGTCGGACGCGTATACATCAATAAAAGTATTAAAACCTTCGTCCATCCAGCCAAAGCGGCGCTCATCGCTGCCAACAATCATCGGGAACCAGTTGTGGCCAATTTCATGAGCGGTTACCCAGTATAATTCGGCGCCTTTATCGCCTATCCCATCGAACACAATTCCGGGGTATTCCATCCCTCCCGCAACGCCAGCCTCGTTAACTGCGCAGGGGTAAGGGTACACAAACCATTTTTCGGAGAAATATTCTATCGATTTTTTTAAATATTCCGTGGCACGTCCCCATGCGGCGGTACCCTGGCTTTCAACCGGGTAAACCGACATGGCCATGGATTTTTTTCCACCCGGCAAATTTACGCGGGCCGCGTCCCAAATATAGGCTTTGGATGCACCAAAGGCCACATCGCGGGTGTTCAGCATTTTAAAATGCCAGGTTAATGTTGGCTTTGCCGATTGTTTCAAGGCGTGGTTGTTTACCTCATCGGCGGTGCGAATCATTATCGTGTTATCGCTTTTGCGGGCCTCAGCCATCCTTGCCATTTGTTTGGCGGTAAGTACCTCGGCAGGGTTTATTAACTCGCCAGAGCCGGCTACAATCATGTCAGACGGCACGGTTACCGAGTAATCAACATCGCCGTATTCTAAGTAGAACTCACCGCTGCCTAAAAACGGCAGGGTATCCCATCCTCGGGTATCATCGTACACACACATGCGCGGAAACCATTGGGCAATTTCGTATATGGTGCCGTTTTTGGTCTGGTTAAAATCAGTCCGATTACCGAAAATACCGGGAATAGTGTATTTATAATGAATAATCAGGTCAATCCCCCCACCGTTGGGTAACATTGCTTTTGGCAGCCGGATCTGCATACGGGTATCGTTAATAATAAAATCAACTTTTTGGATAACATCGCCGTGATTGATGGCAACCGATGCTATCTCATATCCATCGGTATGCTGATTGGGGCCGGGTGCAAAGCCGGTCACAAAGTTAGAACGTGCATCTTTCTTATAGGTGTTCTGATCCAGTTGCAGCCACAAATACTGCAAGGCATCGGGGCTGTTATTGGTATAATGAATTTTTTCGGTAGCAGTTAGCGTTTTGCTGCCGGTATCGATAGTGGCGTTTAACACATAATCTACCCGGTTTTGCCAATATTTTGGACCGGGTTCACCATTGGCCGAATGAAATTCGTTGCCCTTTTCGCTATAGTAAAGCGGCGAAAATAATTCAGAAGATTGGTAGTTGGTGGTAATGGTATCGTTGGTATTGGGCGCCCTGCGGCGGCGTTGCGCTTGCGATGAAGCAGCTACCAATAATAAAAGTGAACCAAGGACAATAAATTTCAATTTCATGAGGAGTTTTTTACTGATTGCAATATACGGAGGGGATTTTGGAATTCGGATTTTCAATTTCGGATTTGCGCTATTTAGGCATTTTTTTTTGTAAGAAATAGGTTACAAATTTTTTTTATTTTGTTTATGGAAAAACAGAAGCAGCTGCATCCCTAAACAAAGATTGCTGCTGATATGACCACTATCCGGAAAATTACCATTCCTAACCCCTGCCAACAGCCCTGGCAGCAGATGACGCCTAATGCCGAAGGCAGGCACTGCGACCATTGCGCCAAAACCGTTATTGACTTTGCCAGTATGACAGATACGGAATTAATCAGGTACCTAATTACCCACAACAATGTTTGCGGCAGTTTTAGCGAGCCGCAATTAAACAGCGTTAACATCCAACTATACACCCAAAGCTTAAAAGCAGAAACCGGTTGGAAAAAATGGCTGATGACAATAGCATTGTTTGGATCTACCTTATTTTATAAAGCCAGCGGGCAAACCACCACGGTTACCGCCCCCAAAGTTGAACAAAGCCCGTTAGCTAATTACCCAAATGGTTTCGCGCTGGGAAAGATAGCAATGAGCCCGCCTGCACAACGAGAAATTAAAGGACAGATATTGGATGATGATTGCCAGCCATTGCCAGGCGCTACAATCAGGTTGCCGGGGACAAATTTGGGTACACAAACTGATACAAACGGCAGATTTGAGCTTCATGTACCCTTATCGGCAAAACAACTAAGTGTAAGTTTTATTGGGTTTAAAACTGCGACGATGCAAATTGACAGTGTGCAAGATAAAATTTACGATTTGAAATTGACGCTGTCGGCGTCGATGATGGGCGAGGTGGTGATCATAAAACAGCCTTTGTACAAGCGGCTATATTACCGGTATATAAGGAGGCCATTTAGGGCAATATTCAATTGAAATGATATGAAGCAAAAAATCCAAAGCATAGCGATAAAAAATCCATGCACCGAGAGTTGGGATAACATGCAACCATCCGCAGCAGGCAGATATTGCGAAAGCTGCAGGAAAAACGTTATTGATTTTACAGGATTATCTAATCAGCAAATACTAAACCAAATAGCCGGGCAAAGCCGGTTATGCGGTAAGTTTAATAATACACAATTAAGTGATTTTAACCGGTATCTCGCAGAAGCACGCCAGCCTGGTTTTTCGTGGAAACGGCTTGGTTTGGCGGCGGCATTATTTTCATTTTTACCTTTTGTAAAAGCGGAAGCACAAGTTAAAACATTAACTGAAAGCCGGGCGGAAAAGACTAAACGCGCTTTCCATCATCATAAAAAAGTCGATTTTTTGGTTGGCAAAAGTTTATTGCCAAAAGATATAAAAGATGAACTGGAATTTCCGCCAATTGTTCAAAATCATGATTTGCAAACTTACCAGGAATATTTAACAGGCAAAGTAGGAGGTCTTTCTATCAGATATTCCTTTCCGCGCAGATTGTGGTATGACATAAGATGGAAAATTAAGTTAATATTGGGGAAGTAAAAAGTAAATGCATTTCCCGGTAAATATCCCCATAGGCAAATCTTTCATCCCCGTTCACTTTGTTTGCGAAACATTAGCATACTTTATTGGGTACCGCTACTATGCCTATTTACGGACACATACGCAGGACACGATCAGTACCGAAAACAGGCTGATCATATTTATTGGTGCTGCTTTTGGCGCTTTAATAGGTTCGCATGTTGTGGGGGTACTCGAAAATCCGCCGGCGCTCGCGCATTTTAGCCTCGTTTATTTTATGGGAAACAAAACCATAGTAGGCGGTATGCTGGGCGGTTTGATTGGTGTTGAACTGACAAAAAAGATGATTGGTGTCTGCGTGTCATCTGGCGATTTAATGGTTTACCCTTTAATTTTGGCAATGATCATCGGTCGCACCGGGTGCTTTTTGGCAGGACTAGAGGATGGTACCTACGGTATAGCTTCCAATTTACCCTGGGCCGTAAATTTTGGCGACGGCATCAGGAGGCATCCCACCAATTTATACGAAATAGTGTTTTGGGTATTGCTATGGGTTGTTTTACGGATTATCGAAAAACATTCCGAGTTTACCGATGGCTCAAAATTTAAAATATTTCTATCCGCCTACCTGGTTTTCCGTTTTTTGGATGAGTTTATCAAGCCCGACTATTTTTTCGGTTTTGGCTTATCGGTAATTCAATTGGTTTGTGTCGCCGGGATTTTGTATTATTATAAAGTTTTTTTATACCCTTCCAAACTGATAAAACCCCATGCCTGAACGTCCGTATATTTACTATGATTTTACTTTAAGCATTTGCTCAACCTGTTTACGCCGTGTTGATGCCAAAATTGTTTTTGAAGACGATAAGGTTTATATGCTAAAAACCTGCCGCCAGCATGGATTTGAAAAAGTGCTGATAGCTACCGACATTGAATATTATAAAAACTGCCGCAATTATGCAAAGCGCAGCGAAATGCCCCTAAAATTTAACACCAAAACCCACTACGGCTGCCCGTACGATTGCGGCCTGTGCCAGGATCATGAGCAGCATTCGTGTTTAACTGTGGTGGAGGTTACTGATCGTTGCAATTTAAGCTGCCCTACCTGCTATGCCATGTCGTCGCCATCGTATGGCAGGCACCGCACACTGGCCGAAATTGAGCAGATGCTGGATGTAATCGTCGAAAATGAAGGCAAACCCGATGTGGTGCAGATTAGCGGCGGCGAACCTACGGTACATCCCCAGTTTTTTGAGATACTGGATATCGCCAAAACAAAGCCCATTAAACACTTGATGGTAAATACCAACGGCATCAGGATTGCCAAAGACGAAAGCTTTGTTGAACGCCTGGCCACTTACATGCCCGATTTTGAGATCTACCTGCAATTTGATTCTTTTAAAAAGGAAGCGCTGGAACAATTACGCGGCGAAGACCTGCGCGATGTTCGGATTAAAGCGCTGGAAAATCTGAACAAATACAACCTGTCGACCACGCTTGTAGTTACCCTGCAAAAAGGGTTAAACACCGACGAAATAGGCGCGATAATTGAATATGCGTTAAAACAACCATGTGTTAGGGGCGTAACCTTTCAGCCAACACAACAGGCCGGGCGACTGGAGAACTTTAACCCTACAACCGACCGCTATACGCTAACCGAAGTGCGAGCCGCCATATTAGAGCAAACCGACATTTTTAAAAAGCATGATTTAATTCCGGTACCCTGTAACCCCGATGCCCTGGTAATGGGTTATGCCTTAAAGCTGGGCGGACAGGTTTTCCCGCTTACGCGGATGATAAACCCGGATGATTTGCTGGATAATTCAAAAAATACCATTGTTTACGAACAGGACGAGCGCCTGAAGATGCACCTGCTAAATATGTTTAGCACCGGCAATTCCGTTGATAAAGCCGGCGAACATCTAAAATCAATAATGTGCTGCCTGCCAGAAATTGACGCACCCAATTTGAGTTACGATAACCTGTTCAGGGTGATTATCATGCAGTTTATTGATGCGCAAAACTTTGATGTGCGGGCCATTAAAAAATCGTGTGTGCATATTGTAAATAAAGATATGCAGATCATCCCGTTTGAAACCATGAACATTTTTTACAGGGATGATAAAATTGAATATTTGAAACAGCTACGGGCGGAAATATTAGTATGATGGAAGATGATTTAAACCGGGATAATTTACCTGCAGGCGACGGTAAACCAACAAATGAAACCAAGCCACCGGCCGGAATGTATATTGTAGGTTATAACCTGCTCGGCCTTGCTGCCTATACCGCGTTGTTTGGTTTTGCTAGTGGCGGCGGCTTTATACTTGATGCGGTTGTACTATTTGTGCATGTTGTTATTTGTATAATTCTGGCCTTAGCTAACAGGAGCTGGATTTGGTTGCTGAGTGGTTTGTTAGTTTTAGCCATTGGATTTTCTACATGCGTAATGATGGCCAGCCACGGAGGAATCTAAACAATTTATGGCCGAAATTGAGATGAGCAATAACACTTTAGCAGTAGTAATAAACATGGTATTGTTAATAGCCTATACCTTGTATATACGACTTAATGATCCCAATGCAGATAGCATTTTTACCCTCGTCGTTTTTATTGCTTTGCATTTTATAGCATGTTTTGTATTGGCGCTTGCGCTAAAGGACTATCGCAAAGGGCTTTTTTTAGCGTCAGCATTGGTATTGCTTGTCGGTTTCTCAACCTGTTATTTAGCTTACAGTATTCATTGACCCACCATCTCCGCTAACACCCCTTCTTTTAACGAACTGGTTGACATCACCACCTTTTCAACGCCCAGCCTTTCCATAACAAACCGGGTAAGTATCGAGGCAGTTACAATCATATCAATACGTACGGGCGGAATACCCTTGGTTGCCAAGCGCTCCTGATGCGACGATTGAATAAGCTTTTCGGTAACTGCTAAAAGTTCATCCTGTTTAAAATCATAACGTTTGGTTTTCTGCAAATCGAACTTGTTTCCTTTATCCGCTTCAATTAAACCTCCATACGTTTCAAATACGCCCGATGAGCCTATCATATTATCAATAGGATAATTGGCAGTTGTGGCAAACAGATCAGGCAGAATGTCACCAAGGTAAATATTCAACGCGGTAATAGACTCCGGTGGTATGGGATCAGTGCGGTGAAATTTATCCATCAATCGCGCGGCGCCAATTTCGAAGCTTTGTTTCCATAACAACTCCTGATTGTTGCAGATGATAAACTCCACACTACCGCCGCCAATATCCATAATAAGGCTATTTTTGCCCGTGAGGCAGCCTGCGGCTTTGATCCCTTTATAAATATACCCGGCTTCGGCATCGCCATCAATAATTTTAATTGCAATGCTTGTTTGGGCTTTAACTTCGCTAATAAAATCCTCCCCGTTTGCCGCGCTGCGCAATGCTGATGTGGCAATGGCCCTAACTTGTTGAACATGGTGCTGCAAAAGCAATTCCTTAAAATGATGCATGGTTTTAATCCCCCGCTCAAAAGCAGCAGGCTGAATTACACCTTTATTAATGCCGCCTTCGCCTAATTTTACAGGTTCTTGCAAATGCACAATTTCGTTAAAGTTACCGACATTACCATCCACAATCAGCAAGTGAAAAGTGTTGGTACCTAAATCCATTACCGCTATGGGATTATTCATATCAGCTAATAAATGAAAAATCCGGCAAAAGGTTTAATAAAAGAATTAAAACATTGCCGTTGGCTTCAGCCAACGGACTTATGTCGAAAATAAAAGGCTTTAGCCGAAATAATTGCCATGTTTCGTTAAGCATGGCGATTATTTCGGCTAAAGCCGGGTCAAATTGCTTAGGTTATCCGTTGGCTGAAGCCAACGGCAATAGTTTAAATTGAAATCCTAAATTCTGTTAAGTCCGGAATTTACATAAATCCGAAACGGCGAAGCCCTCTTGAGCACCGCCGAAAACGGATAACTGCGGAAAATCGAAATTCCGACATCCAAAATCAAAATTATTCCTTATAAAAAAACCATTTCCTCAGCTCCTTAAAGCTGGCCTTTTTGCCGTACATCAATATACCCACCCTGTAAATACGTGCAGCCACATAAGTGGTGAACAGGAAACCAGCAATCATCAACACCATCGATATAGCTAACTGTGTATCTGTTACGCCACCAAAAGGTAATCGTATCATCATGGCAACCGGGGCCGTTAACGGAATCATGGAGAGCCAAATTGCCAAAGTACTATCGGGCGTATAAAACAATACCGATACCGATAAAATGTAGGTGAACAATAATGGCAAGGTTATGGGAAACATAAACTGTTGCGTTTCGGTCTCGCTATCTACTGCCGAACCTACGGCAGCAAATAATGCGCTGTATAAAAGGTATCCCGATAAAAAATAAAAGATAAAGCATCCCAATATATACCCAAACGGAATACTTTTTAACGCAGTAAGAGCGCTCATCATACCACCCTGCGGTGCCGAGAATGCAGCGCCAGCAATTTTCGTGGTAATAATCGACAATATAACCCAGGCGCCAAATTGCGTTAACCCTACCAGGCCTACACCTATTATCTTACCTAACATCAACTGGAATGGTTTTACTGAGGATATGATCACCTCGATAATGCGGCTGGTTTTTTCTTCAATAACGCCCCGCATTACCTGTGAGCCGTAAACAAGCAACGATATATAGATTAAAATAGCGCAGGCTATTCCAACACTTATATCAGCCACAACACTGCCCTTTTTGTCGCCTGTATCAGAAACTTCAATCGGGTTTAATGATATATCGCTTTTTATAGAGTGTAATAGAGCGGTGTCGATATGATTTTTTAACATGCCATTATTAATAGCAATGGCATTCATTTGCCGTTCAATCTCGCCTGAAATAGTAAAGGCGGGTTTCTTTTTCGAAAATATTTCAACCGCATCTTTTTTGGTATAATCAACAGGTATCAGTAAGGCGAATTCATTTTCCTTAGTTTTCAAGACTTGCTTTATCGCTGTTAACGATTGTTTGTCCGTTTCAAATTTCAGGTTTTTTATATTATGAAATTTGCCCTCGAATGCGCCGCTCTGGTCAACAACCTTTATCACCTGTTGTTCGCTTATCTCGCCCGCACTTTTACCTATCAATGTAATAACGGCACCCATTACTAAAATAAGAATAGGGACTACAAAAATCATGATGATAAATGATTTTTTCCTTACCCGGGTTACGTATTCGCGCTGTATGATTAATAAAACTTTGTCCATGGCTTAGTGAATTAGGTTTACTTGTTCAATAAAAATCTCGTTCATGCTGGGTATTACCTCCTGCAGCATATTGATATGTACCTTCGGTATCATATACTGTAAAACATCGTTGGATGTCAGGCTGTCGCTAATCTTTATTTTAATGGTATGATCGTTATCGTCGCCCGCTGTTTCCTCAATCACTTCAAAGGGTTGATCACCGTCGAAAATTAATTGATTACCGTTATAGGCAAGTCTATAAGTGGCGTTTCGGTACGAGTTACGGATGCTTTTAACTGTTCCATCCAATATTTTATGCGATTGGTGAAGCAACGCGATGGCATCGCAAAGCTCCTCCACCGATTCCATCCTGTGGGTGGAAAACAGGATGGTGGCGCCTTTTTTATTCAGCTCCAATATCTCGTTTTTGATGGTTTCGGCATTTACCGGGTCGAAGCCGCTGAAAGGTTCATCCAAAATAATCAAATCAGGTTCATGCAGTACGGTCGCCACAAACTGCGCTTTTTGCTGCATGCCTTTTGATAGCTCTTCGATCTTCATTTTCCACCAGGTTTCCATACCTAATTTTTCGAACCATATTTTTAAACGCCGGCGGGCCTCATCGCGGCTTAGGCCTTTCAGGCGTGCTAAGTAGATCATCTGTTCGCCAATCTCCATTTTTTTGTAGAGGCCGCGTTCTTCGGGCAGATAACCTATTTTTTCGATATGCGATTGATTGAGCTTTTCGCCGTTAAAATACACCTCGCCACTATCTGGCGCGGTAATTTGGTTAATTATGCGGATAAGCGAAGTTTTGCCGGCGCCATTCGGTCCTAACAGACCAAATATTTGCCCGCTTTCAACCTCCAAACTTACACCGCTTAACGCAGTGTGCCCGGCGTATTGTTTTACAATGTTACGGATGCTTAACATAGATAAGAGTTTTTTACTACAGGTTAATAGTTTTTAATTTAGATATAAGCGTGGTGTTAAAGTTACAAAGGATTGATTTTAATTGTATTACTATTGTAGAAAATTGTTGGGATATGTACTTTTGATATAAGTTTTAACGCTATTATATGGCAACATAATAAGGGCGGGTGCGTAAAAGAAAAATACAATAAAACAGCGATGTTAAAAAGAATATTCACCGTCCTTATCATTTTTTGCTGCGCTACACCTGCTTTTACGCAAAAACGCACTACCCCCATCCACATCATTTTCGATAGCGACATGGGGCCTGATTATGATGATGTAGGCGCCATAACCATTCTACATACATTTGCCGACAGGGGCGAAGCCAAAATTTTAGCCACCATAGCCAGCACTAAATACGAAGGCGTTGCCGGGGTGCTCAACGTGTTTAATACTTATTTTAACCGTCCAAACATTCCGATAGGCGTTCCCAAAGGATACGCTTTGGACCTGCGTGATTTTCAGCACTGGACAGATACATTGCTGGTAAAATATCCGCATCAAATTAAAACCAATGCTGAGGCAGAGGATGCAGTAACCCTATACCGGGAAATATTGGCAAAACAACCCGACCATAGCGTTACCATTGTAACCATCGGTTTTTTAACCAACCTCTCTAATTTATTAAACACCGGTGCCGATTCATTTTCTTCCCTTTCGGGGAAAGAACTGGTGAAAAAGAAGGTGGAGTTGCTGGTATGCATGGGCGGAAAATTCCCATCGGGCTACGAGTTTAATGTGATGAAGGATGCCCCCGCATCAAAAAACGTGTACCAAAACTGGGGCACCCCGGTTATTTTTAGCGGATTTGAGATTGGTGAAAAAATAAAAGTTGGTTTGCCTTTAATTCATAACGATGCCATAAAAAACAGCCCTGTAAAAGACGTGTTCAGTCTTTCCATCCCGCAAGCAGCCGAAGATTCTGTGGGCCGTAAAAGCTGGGACGAAACCGCTGTTTTGGTAGCCCTAAGAGGTTATTCGCGGTGGTACACCCTGCACCCCGGCCGCATTGTAATGGCCCCCGATGGCAGTAACAGCTGGGACGAAAACGGAACCGGGCAAAGCTACCTGGTTGAAAAAGTTGATTATAAAGAAGTGCAGAATTTGATAAACCAATTGATTATGCACCAACCGCTTAAAATTGCCGGTAAAAAAACAGCGGCAGTTGTGTTGCCGCAATCAAATACCGGACAGCCTAAAATAGGTAACCACGGTTATACCACTGCCAGGGTGACAAAAATATTGAAAGTACGGGAAAACGTGAGGAGAATACAGGCCCGCGTTGATAAGGTTGAGGCCCAGATAGCAAGAGCGGAAGCCAAAAATTAGCGATCAAATCAGAACATAGATTGTGTGCTTTGCTCATTAATAAATGCCGACACCCGCTTTAATATAAAAAGAATGCAGAGCGGCGTAAGTAAATCAACAAACCGCATATAATTTGCGATTGCGGGATAAGGAGAGACGCGAAACACTACTATTAAAGCTATTTCGGCGACAAATACCAGCACCAGGCTAAAACCAAATAATATATAGGGAAGCGAAATATACCTGTTTTGAATCCGGAACAACTGTATAAAAAAGTAAATACCAATTACAATGGTTAAAAAGCCCATCGGTGCAACATACGAACTACCCAGTTTCGCTTCAGGAAAAAATTTGATGATAGCGTAGGCCCCCCGGATGCAGGTGTATAGGATAAGGGCGGTAACAACAGCACTCTTTTCATCGAAGGCCTTTAAAACCCGTACCAGGTAAATCATCAGCAAAATATAAATTATTTGTAATGCAGGTTCAAGGGCTGGGTATTGCCCAACTTTTACCGGCATGGTGCCTATTTTTAAATAGATAGACAAAGCCAATAGCACGGTGTACATAACGGTAATAATAATGAAGAACCGGTTAGTTTCGGAATTGAGCCTCATGAAAATCGGGATAAGTTTATAAATTTAATAAACTTATCCCGATTATTTGGCTAATACATAAAGTTTCAGGAGCCCTTGATATTTGTTAAACTTTCCCTGGTTTTTAATGCCCATTCTTTTTTTACCTGTTCAAAATCTTTGCGGAATTTTTCATTTTGAAAAAGGAAGTTAACAAATTGCCTTGCAAATATTCTTGAACCTTCGCAATCACTTGGGTAGTGTACCCCAATAATTTGCCGCGCACGGCACATGTTGTAAGCATTTGCCGTAAAAAAGTCGGTAAATTCCGGCGCTAATTCCTGGTAGATATAGGCACGGATGTAGGCATAAGTAACGTGCCCGCTGGGGTACGACGAAGCTCGGGATTCTTCCAAATCGTGAATTTGAGGTTCCAAAATATAGGGGCGTACACGGCCATATTTAAATTTTAATCCCCAAAGAAAGAAGTCACCATCTCTTTCTACTTTATCCATTAGTGAATCTGTTAATGGAAGTTTTTGAGGCCCGGTCCAATAGCCGATTAATTGACCGATATCGCTTGGGCTTTGGGGATTATCAGACATGTAAATGCTTGTAGTTATATCCTCCAGTGTCCGGCTGTGTTGCAGGGCTAACAGGTAGTTTAACTCCGCGCGTGTTTGGTCCGAGCTGTTGGCGGGCGGGTCGGGAAGTTTAAACTCGTCAAGTGAAGTATTTGTGAGATAAACCGGTTTAACGGCAAGCACCTTACCGGCCCAGGCCTGGTCAAAAGGGAATTTTAAGTTATCTAAATTCTGTTTGACAGGGTTGGGCTTTGGACTGAGGGATTGAAATATTTTATAATTGCCACGCACCGGCGTTAATTCCGCGGCTGAGCCACGAGTGTTTTTTTGCCCAAGCGAAATAAACGGGGCTACTACCAAAAGGGCGAAGAACAGTGTATTTATTTTGGGGTGATATATGCGGGTCCCCTTAGCACGGGCGCAAAAATTGTGTAGTATTGCTATTGTTTTCATGTTTTTTTATTTTGATTGAAATTATCTCTAACCTGGTTAGAAAAGTTGTAAATAATGACTGACTTTTAATAAAGCCTTAAATGAAACACGGAAGAAGCCCTTATACATCTACATTTTACATGTGGAGCGGCGTGGCGGCTTTTTTTTATTCATCGCACCTAACCTCGTTTCATAGCCACAATACCATGCAATTGGTACTGGATACTCAAAAGGACTTCCGGTTTAAAACAAAGGATTGCAAATGGAACACCTACAAAAGCCTCATCATTAAGGAAAACGTTGTTCATCAATTAGACACCAACGACAGCGTTCAATTAATCATTTACCTTGATGCGGAAACAAGGATTGCCCAGGCGATAAAATCAAAGTACCTGGCTGATGCTGAAATTTTTCCACTGAATTTAAATGTTTTCCATTTTGCAAATTCAAACGAATTGCAGCAGGCTTTGATAGCGCCTGAACCGACCCTTTTGGAAGGCCTGATCAACAAGATATTGGCTAGTCTATCGCTCGAAATTGGAAATGCCCCCGCAGATAAAAGGATTTTATTAATAGAACAAATCATTTCGACAACGCATCCCGAAGAGACGGCCATAAAATCACTTGCCGATAAAGCCTGTTTATCCGAAAGCAGACTGCGCTCTTTATTTAAGGAGGTAACCGGTGTATCCTTGTATCGCTATATGCTTTGGAATAAAATAAGGTACGCAACCAACCAAATTATGGCCGGAAATACAGTGAATGATGCTGCAATTGATGCCGGTTTTACCGACAGTAGTCATTTTCATAAAATGATGGTACAGATGTTTGGCATAAGTCCCTCAAAGTTTTTAAAAGATAATAAAGCAGATAGCCTGGTATTGTGCGATAATTCGCCATTGCATTTTGAAACCAGAGTTTATAATAAAGGGAAAGCGTGAAATGATTAAACAAAAAAGCCCGGAGTTATAATAACTTCGGGCTTTTTGTTTTCTATCTTTCGGACTTTACTGACTTTTCCGACTTTCCGGACTTACTCAAAATACTCCTTCATCCGCTCAAAGAAACTTTTCTCGTTCTTTCCCGGATTGGGTTTAAAGTTGGGTGATCCCTGTAGTTTTTCCAGCATCTCGCGTTCTTCGCGGCTTAATGCTTTGGGTGTCCAGATGTTGATGTGTACCAATTGGTCGCCGCGGTGGTAGGAGTTCACTTCGGGCACGCCTTTACTTTTCAAGCGCAGTATTTTTCCACCCTGGGTTCCCGGGTCAATTTTTATTTTAACCTTGCCGTCAATGGTGGGTACTTCAACGCTGGTACCGATAGCAGCATCAACAAAGCTGATGTGCAAATCGTATATCACGTTGTTACCGTCACGTTTTAACGTTTCGTGCGGTATCTCTTCAATCAGGATGATCAAATCGCCGGGCATACCGCCACGTGGCGCTGCATTACCTTTGCCGCTCATGCTTAACTGCATGCCTTCGCTAACACCCGCAGGGATGTTGATGCTGATGGTTTCCTCGCCGCGAACAACGCCGTCACCATGACATACATTACATTTGGACAAAATGGTTGAACCTTCGCCATTACAGGTAGGGCAGGTGCTGGTAGTTTGCATCTGGCCCAATATAGTATTGGTTACCCGGCGCACTGCACCCGAGCCACCGCAGGTTTTACAGGTTTGGAATGATGATTTATCCTTTGCGCCTGTACCTTCGCAGGTTTTACAAACTATTTGTTTGTTTACTTTTATTTTCTTTTCGGCGCCATTGGCAATTTCTTCCAGCGTAAGCCTGACTTTTATACGCAGGTTGCTGCCACGTTGTACCCTGCGGCCGCCGGCACTGCCACTTTGCCTGCCACCGCCAAAAAAGCCTTCAAACGGACTGCCACCGCCAAATATATCACCAAACTGACTGAATATGTCGTCCATATTCATACCGCCACCGCCATAGCCGCCGCCTCCATTAGCCGAATGCGCATTCGCCGCATGACCAAACTGATCATACCGCTGGCGTTTTTCGGGCGTGCTTAATACCTCGTAAGCTTCGGCTGCTTCTTTAAATTTTTCTTCGGCTGCCTTGTCACCTTCGTTTTTGTCGGGGTGATACTTAATGGCCATTTTACGATAAGCCTTTTTTATCTCATCGGCATCGGCGCCTTTTGCTACGCCAAGTACATCGTAGTAATCTCTTTTAGCCATCTTTATTAATTTCGGAATTCGGAATGTCGATTGCGGAATTGTTTAATTTCCAAATCTCGATCTCGAGTTTATATTGTGTGAAAATTATTATTGTAATATATTATCTGCCATTCGCTATTTATCACAGCTGTAATACTATCTGAAGCTGAAATTCCGAAATCGACATCCCGACTTCCGAATTAAAACTAATTCCGCATTCGAAATTCCGACTTCCGCATTCAATTAAGCTCCTACAATTACTTTAGCAAAGCGAATTACCTTATCGTTAAGCAAATAGCCTTTTTCCATTTCATCAATCACCTTACCTTTCCAGTCTTCGGTAGGGGCAGGGATGTTGGTAATAGCTTCATGAACATCAGCATCAAACGGACCGCCTATGGCTTCCATTTCTTTTAGCCCTTTTTGCGCCAATATATTTTTCATTTTATTTTGGATCAGCACAACACCTTCCTTTACTGGTGCAGCATCAGTTGCACTTTCCATCGCTCTTAATGCGCGTTCAAAATCGTCCAGCACGGGCAGCAGGGATACTATTACATCCTTGCCTTCCATTTTGCGGGCTTCTTCGCGTTCTTTAATAGTACGTCTTCTGAAATTATCGAACTCGGCATATAAACGGAGGTATTTGTCGTTGGCTAAAGCTAATTCCTGCTTCACCAACTCCACAGCCGACGTCATTTCAGCTTCGGCAGCTTCTGCACTTTGGTCCTGCCCGTTTGCCTCCTCATTTCCGTTCATTATATCGTTTAAAACTTCAGGGTTTTCTGAATCCTCTTTCTTTTTTTTCTTCAACATATCGTTAAAATTCATAGCTGATAGTGCCAATCAAGTATCTTGCCATTGCTATAAAGCCGACATCGTGGCAGTCAGTTTGCACTTGGGTGTGCGCGGTTGGCAGTTGACAGGTGCGGTTGGCAGTTTTCAGGTCAGTGTCAATAGTTGTCATGACAGTGAATCATGATGGAATTTGTAACTTAAAAACTATCAGGAACAATAAATTTATAAACGGTACGTCAATAGCTTAAACCTGAGTAATCCATTAACACAAAACAATCCCCATGAGAAAAATTCTATTACTGCTGGCTGTTGTTTTTATAACAAAGCTTGCGTTTGCACAAGTATCCGGCAATAGCAATTATCAAAGCCAAACGCACTTTCCGGATAATAATATCAGTATCAACCCTCCTCTTAGCAAGGATATTTTGGTTAGCGCCAAGGCGCTGGCAAATGTAAAAGCCGACAGTTATGTGGCTATTTTTAGTGTTTCGCAAAACGGAAAAACGGCTGATGAGGTTAACACCCTTATGGATAAACGCATTAGCCAGGCTATAGCCGATATTAAATTGAAGAGTAAGGATGTGGAGATTTATATTGATATGATTTCGTTTGTACCAGTATACGAATATGAGGTGGAGAAAAAGATATTCAGCAAAAAAAATTACAACGAACTGCCTGCCGGGTTCGAACTAAAAAAGAATATTCATATAAAATATACCAACCCCAATCTGTTAAACGACATTATTTCAATTCTATCAGCCAACGAGGTTTATGATTTAGTGAGAGTAGATTATTTCTCGAGTACGTTGGAAGCTGTTAAAAAAGAGTTGATGAACCGCGCCAAAGGAATACTACAGGATAAAATAAAAAATTACGAACAGATTTTAGGAGCAAGTTTAGCTGCGGTTGACAAGGGTTTGTCTGATGGCTACAAAGTGGTATTGCCGGTTGAAATGTACCAGTCGTACCAGGCCTATAACAGTTCTTCGTTGAATTTAGGAAAGTCGATGTCGGTTAATAATGCCAGCAAGTCAACTACGCTCTACTATCAACCAGTTGTGGATAAAGAATTTGATTTCGTTATTAACCCTGCTGTTTTAGAGCCTGTTATACAAGTGATGTACGAGATTAATTTGGTGATAAACAGAGAGAACAGGCCAGGTGCTAAAAGCCCCGAGTACCTGTTAATAACACCAAGCGGCGAAGTGAAAAATTTAAATCTTAAACAATAAAATCAATTAACCAATTGTAACATCCTCCAAAACCTTCCCGTTTTCGCATTTAATAATACGCGATGGAAACGTGCGGATAATATGATAATCGTGCGTGGCAATGACAACGGCTGTACCTTCGTTTTGGCTGATCTGTTTTAGCAACAATACAATTTCTTCCGAAGTATCCGGGTCGAGGTTGCCGGTTGGCTCGTCGGCCAAAATAATTTCAGGGTTGTTTAACAAGGCACGGGCTATTACCACGCGCTGCTGCTCGCCGCCCGAAAGTTCATGCGGCATTTTTTTTAATTTAGAACGCAGGCCTACTTTTTCCAGCACATCCAGTATACGTTCGGCAATTAGCTGTTTATCTTTCCAGCCGGTGGCGCGCATTACAAATTGCAGGTTCTGTTCAACAGAGCGATCAATCAGCAATTGAAAATCCTGGAAAACGATACCGAGCTTGCGGCGTAAAAACGGCACATCCTTGCTTTTCAGGTTATTCAAATCGTACCCACAGGCAATGCCTTCGCCGGTGGAGATATTGACATCGCCGTATAAAACTTTCAGCAAACTGCTTTTACCTGACCCGGTTTGACCTATGAGCCAAACAAAGTCGCCCTTGTCAACGTGCAGGTTAACATCTGCCAGTACATGGTGGGCCTGCTGAAAAATATCAACACCGCGCAGCTTTATAATCGAGTTTCCAATCATCTTTTTAGGTCATTGGGTCATTGAGTCATTGGGTCATTAAGATTTCGTATTTCTCGATTAAACGAACCGAAAATACCAATGACTTAATGACTCAATGATCCAACGACTGAGTTCGTCAAAGTTCTAATTTTAAGATCTGCCCAAAAGGCAAATCTTTAATAATATTCATTATGTAGTCGGTTTTGTCGTGCAGCCCCACTTTATCTAATGATTTCTCAGGCCTGTCGACCCTGAAATACGCCAGCAACGTAAACTTATCATCACGCAACTGTACGTAATCCGGTATTTTGGCAACGCCTTTTACTTTGATAATATACATTTTTAAGTCCATGGACCATAGTCGATAGTCCATGGTTAAAGCCAAAACGACAGTAAACTATGGTCCATCGACTATGGACTTTTTTAAAGCGCTAACACTTCCTTCACCCTTGCGGCTGCTTCTTTCAGCAATATGGCCGAGTATACCTTTAAACCCGAATTGTCTATCAGTTGTTTTGCTTCAACAGCATTTGTTCCCTGTAAACGAACGATGATAGGTACGGGGATATTGCCTATTTCCTGGTAAGCATCAATAACACCCTGTGCCACACGGTCGCAACGAACGATGCCGCCGAAAATATTGATCAGGATAGCCTTTACATGCGGATCTTTTAAAATGATGTTGAAAGCAGCTTTTACAGTTTCGGCATTGGCGGTTCCGCCTACGTCTAAAAAGTTAGCAGGTTCGCCACCGGCAAGTTTAATAATATCCATGGTGGCCATGGCTAAACCGGCACCGTTAACCATACAGCCAACGTTACCGTCGAGCTTTACATAGTTAAGGTTCGATTTGCTGGCTTCCACTTCCATCGGGTCTTCCTCGTTAACATCGCGTAAAGCAGCAAAATCAGGATGACGGAACAACGCATTGTCGTCCAGATTCACTTTGGCGTCAACAGCTAATATTTTATTGTCCGATGTTTTTAAAACCGGGTTAATTTCAAATTGCGAAGAATCGGTAGCGTCATAAGCTTTATACAGGGAAGTGATGAATTTCACCATGTCCTTATGGGCATCGCCCGATAAACCTAAGTTAAAGGCAATTTTACGTGCCTGGAAACCTTGCAAACCAACTTTAGGGTCGATTTCTTCTTTGTGTATCAGCTCGGGAGTTTTGTGTGCAACTTCTTCAATGTCCATACCGCCTTCGGTTGAGTACATGATGATGTTGCGGCCCTTTGCCCTGTCGAGTAATACGCTGATATAAAATTCTTTGGTTTCGCTGTCGCCGGGGTAGTAAACATCCTGGGCAACCAATATTTTGCGTACCAACTTACCTTCGGGGCCGGTTTGCGGGGTAACCAACTGCATCCCTAATATATCGGTTGCACGTTGTTTAACCTCATCAAGGTTTTTAGCTAATTTAACGCCGCCACCTTTACCACGGCCGCCTGCATGAATCTGAGCCTTTATAACTACCCAGCCCGATCCATAATCTTCTTTCATTTTTTGTGCAGCTTCAACTGCCTGCGCCACAGTGTCGGCAACAATGCCTTCCTGAACCCTAACGCCAAAGCTTTTTAATATCGCTTTTCCCTGATATTCGTGAATATTCATGTCTTTTGAAGAATTTGCGGTAAAGCTAATAAATAAGTCCGAAAGTCGGGAAGTCGGAGAGTCCGAAAGAAAATTATTGGCGGTGATTTTTTATAGATAAATTTCGGTATTCCTAACTTTCCGACTTTTCGGACTTTCGGACTAAAAAACTACCTTTACGGCCATGCTCAAAGCCAAAAACATCCATAAAGCATACGGACAACTTCAAATATTAAAAGGTGTTGACCTTGAGGTATCCCGTGGCGAAATAGTTACCATAGTTGGCCCATCCGGTGCCGGCAAAAGTACACTACTTAATATATTAGGCACGCTGGACCGGCCCGACTCAGGACAGTTATTTATTGATGATATTGAGGTAAGTAAGCTGAATAACAAAAGCCTGAGTGCTTTCCGTAATCAGCGTATCGGTTTTATCTTCCAGTTTCACCATTTACTGGGCGAGTTTGATGCGATTGAAAATGTTTGCATGCCGGCGTTTATTGCAGGCACATCGCGCAGCGCTGCCGAAAAAAGGGCTGTTGAATTGTTAGAGTTATTAGGCCTGGGCGATCGGCTTAATCATAAACCTAACCAGTTATCAGGCGGCGAGCAGCAAAGGGTAGCAGTAGCTCGCGCGCTGATAAATAAGCCATCGTTAATATTTGCAGATGAACCATCCGGTAACCTCGATTCTGCCAACGCGCTTGAACTGCATGAGTTGTTTATTAAACTGCGCAAGGAATTTAACCAAACCTTTGTAATAGTAACCCACAACCAGGACCTGGCCGACCTGGCCGACCGAACAGTGGTAATGAAAGATGGTTTGATTATAAGTTAAGCGACATGTATACCCTGATTACCGCCGCCAATTCGGCTCAAGCTCATCAACTTAAAAATAGGCTTGACAAAACTGATATTATATTGGGCGATTATGAAGCGCTGCCGGCATTTATGTTGAAGGCAGATAATATGATTAGACTGCCAAACCCGGCATCCGCAGCTTATGCGCATGAGATGCTGACTTTATGTTTGGATAAGGATATTGATACCGTATATGCCTTACGCGATAATGAATTGTTGATTTTGTTACAGAGCGAACAATTATTTGCTGAATATGGAATAGAATTAGTTCATGGTTCATAGTTCGTGGTTCATAGTAGAAAATGCATAAGTTTGCCAAAAGTTTATGGTTGATAGTTCATGGTTCATAGCTCGAACCTTCAATCATTGACTTTCGGCTATGAACCATTAACCATTAACTATGAACCTCTTTTCAATAGATACCGGCTTTTTTAAATTAGACGGCGGCGCCATGTTTGGGGTAGTGCCCAAAACCATCTGGAACAAAACCAACCCGGCCGACGAAAATAATTTATGTACCTGGGCCTTACGCTGCCTGTTGGTGGAGGACGAAGGCAGGCTGATATTAATAGATACTGGCGTGGGTGATAAGCAGGATGCTAAGTTTTTCGGTCATTATTATTTGCATGGTGATGCTACTATGGATAAATCATTAGCAGCGCTCGGTTTTCACCGCGACGATATTACCGACGTATTTTTAACCCACCTGCATTTTGACCATGTAGGCGGCGCTGTGATTCGCGAAGGCGAAAGGCTTTTACCGCGCTTTAAAAACGCCACCTATTGGAGCAATCAACAACATTGGGATTGGGCCGTTAACCCCAACGAGCGCGAAAAAGCATCATTTTTAAAAGAAAATATTTTACCCATACAGGAAAGCGGGCAACTGAAATTTGTAGCTGCCGAAAGCGGGGTTCAGTTTACCGAAAACATCCACATCCGTTTTGCCTATGGGCATACTGATGCCATGATGCTGCCGCTGATAAATTATAAGGATAAGCAAATATTATACATGGCCGATATGTTGCCATCCGTGGGCCATATCCCGCTGCCCTATGTAATGGCTTATGATATGTTCCCGCTAACGACCCTTACCGAAAAAAAAATACTGTTAACCGAATTGGTGGAAAAAGAGATCGTTTTATTCCTGGAGCACGATCCTGTAAATGAATGCTGCACCTTGCAACAAACCGAAAAAGGAATACGGTTAAAGGATGCGTTTAAATTAGCACAATTGTAATTGGCATAATTAAAGATTATCCGAATCCCGGATTTATATGTTTAAACACGAGTATGACTTCGGTCATATTTTTTTGTGATTCTCATCATTCCAAAATGATGGGCATGGCGGTATTATTGTCAAATAAATTAAAACTTGTAAATATGCCATTAAAGCCGGTTGTTCCTTGTTACTGTCCTGTTTCTAACATTTCAGTATACTCCCCTGGCGCTTAACTGACTTTTGAGTAGGTAAAGCTACCTATGTGGACTGTATTTTATTGTTTCTCTTTTTGTATCAGCCAACATTTCTCATTTCTATGAATTTCCCTGTATCACAACCAGAGCCGTCGTTATCGTTAAATTTAATTAACCAGCTACCTGGCATGTTTTACCGGTACTCGTTTCAATATGCCCACGGTTTTACATTTGTAAGCAACGGATGCCGGGTGTTAACAGGTTATACGGAACACGATTTTTTGTTCGATAAAAAGATAAACTATAGTAACATCATTTACCAGGCAGATAAAATACATTTATCGGAAAGATACCGCGCGGAAAAAGGAAAAAAGTTTGAGCTGAATGAGGAATACCGGATTGTTTGCCGTGATGGCAATATGAAATGGGTGCGGGAAATTGCCAAAGGCGTTTATAACGAAAAAGGTGAATTAAAGTACATTGAAGGCTATATTGAGGATATTGAAACCGACCGCAATGAAAGCCATGCGCTTAATTCGCTTACCGCTTATCAAAAGGCAGTTGATACTGCTGCAATAGTGTCAATTGCAGATATTAAAGGCCGTATTATTTATGCTAACGACCTGTTTTGTGAGATATCCAAATTTACACGGGATGAACTGATAGGAAAAAACCATCGCATTATTAATAGCGGGACCCATTCAAAAGAATTTTTTAAAGATTTGTGGGATACCATATCAGCAGGAAAGATATGGAATGGGGAAATTCAAAATAAAGCTAAAGATGGCTCTTACTACTGGGTAGATACTACTGTTTCACCTATTTTTAATAACAAAAACAAAGTTGTTCAATACTTGTCTATCCGAAGACTTATAACCGAAAGGAAGCAGCTTGAACAGGAAAAAGAAAAACTCAATAGCGACCTCACACACCGCTATAACGAGTTAATGCAGTTTAATTACATCGTTTCGCATAACCTTAGGGCACCTGTTGCCAATATGATAGGGCTGGCCAGAATGCTTAGCGAAGATGGCGAAATTCAGGAAGGAAATGCAAAGGCTTTAGTTGATTATATCTCCAAATCGGTGTTAACGCTTGATGTGGTTATTAAAGATTTGAGCCAAATTCTTTCTGCGCGCAGCCCCATTCATGAAAAGATAGAAGAGGTGGTCTTGCCGGATATTATTAAATCGGTGGAAGATAATCTCGAAAACCAAATTGTCGGGTCGGGAACCAGGTTTGTTATTGACATTAATAAAAATGCTGCCGTTTTCAAATCGATTAAAAGTTATATCCAAAGTATATTTTATAACCTTATCAGTAATGCCATTAAATACCGGAATGATGCGACTAACCCCATAATTGTAATAAAGGCAAAAAAAATAAATAAACATCTGCTAATTACGTTTACTGACAACGGGATTGGGATGGACTTAGATAAGGTTGGGGGACACCTATTTGGTCTATACAAAAAGTTTAATTTTGATAAGGAGGGCCGCGGATTGGGGTTGCACATGACAAAGACACAAGTGGAATCACTTGGCGGCACCATCAATGTATTTAGCCGCGAGGGCTTAGGGACAACTTTTGTTATCAAATTTCCCGTTTAAATGAATATTAAACTTTTGCGGAATTTGCGGCAGTCAACATAGTCGCAAAAGTCTATTTTCCTGCCGCTGCGGGCCTCCGCAAAAACCGTGCAATAATTTACATTAAACCTATAAAATATTTACTTTTATTATATATCTTTTCGCGGAAAGTTTTCATAACAATTTATTAGATTTGGGCGTTCGACACCTAGTAAAAAAAGAACTGAGGTACCATAAATAGATGAGACAACTAAAAATTACGCAATCCATTACCAACCGTGAGTCGCAATCGCTGGACAAGTATCTTCACGAAATTGGTAAAGTTGATCTGATAACTGCCGAAGAAGAAGTAATATTAGCACAGAAAATACGCGAGGGTGACCAGGCTGCATTAGAACGTTTAACAAAAACCAATTTGCGTTTCGTGGTTTCTGTTGCCAAACAATATCAAAACCAGGGTTTAACCCTGGGCGATTTAATAAATGAAGGTAACTTAGGTTTAATAAAAGCCGCCAAACGCTTTGACGAAACCAAAGGCTTCAAATTTATATCGTACGCCGTTTGGTGGATACGTCAATCTATTTTGCAGGCTATTGCCGAGCAATCGCGTATTGTTCGTTTGCCCTTAAACCAGGTAGGGTCGTTAAGTAAAATAAGTAAAGCATTCTCTAAACTGGAGCAGGAATTTGAGCGCGAACCATCGCCCGAGGAACTGGCCGATATACTGGAAACTACCGTCGATAAAATTTCGGATACCCTAAGTAATTCGGGCCGCCATGTATCCATGGATGCGCCATTTGTACAGGGCGAAGAAAATACGCTATTAGATGTATTAGAAAACCAGGAGCCCAATACCGATTCGATATTGATTAATGAGTCGTTGTCCGAAGAGATAAAACGTTCCCTATCCACACTTACCGAGCGTGAACGCGAAATTATCGTATTGTTTTTCGGGTTAGGTACCAATCACCCGCTTTCGCTGGAAGAAATAGGTGAAAAATTTAATTTGACTCGTGAGCGGGTAAGGCAAATAAAAGATAAAGCGTTGCAACGCTTGCGTCATACTTCCAGAAGTAAGATTTTAAAATCCTACTTAGGATAGGAGAGAGGCAAGATTTTAAGAATCAAGAGTTAGGAGAAAAAATCTTTTGGCTCTTTTTTATGTCTTGTTTCTTGCCTCTTAAAATCTTGTGTCTAATTCCTGTAACATCCCCCCAAAAAATCCTGTCTATTAGCCAACACAAGGCTTATGTACAGGTTTTACCTTTTATTGTTGATTTCCATTTTTTGCTGGCACAGCGCTGTTGGTAAAAGTGGCGGCGCATTGGGTAATATCACCTTCAAAAATGCAGTTGTTGATCCGGACCCTGCCCCTTATGCCGATTTTAAAACCCTGGTGGTACCCATAAAAAGAGCCGGCAACTTAATTTTGATTGAAGCGACCGTTGATTCATTGGAAGGTAATTTTGTACTGGACACCGGCGCACCCTGCCTGGTGCTTAATGAAACTTATTTTAGAGACTATCCTAAAATAACCGAAAAAGAATCGGGTGGTATAAACGGAGAATCTGAAGGATCGTTTACTACGGCGGTTCACAATTTTCATATTTTAGATTTGGTATACAGCCGGCTTACCGCCGATGTTACCGATCTGT